>JAFGMS010000304.1 GCA_016927375.1 Anaerolineae bacterium | reverse complement strand
TTGCTCGATGATCCGCTTTCAGCCTCGCGAACTGCGTGTCATTCCCGTGAAAACGGGAATCCATAAGCGCGCCAAGTGGATTCCCGCGAAGGAATCCACACGCCACAACTACGGGAACCCGCTGATTTTTCATCTTTTGGTGGTGGCCTTTCCACACCTTTTGCATACCCAGCGTCATCCAAAAACACTTCTAATCCCATTCGAGATCGCTTCTAATCCTGTTTGCAAACCTCTTTAGACTCGTTTAGCATCCTCTCTAAACCCGTCTGCAATCCTCTCGGGACTCGTTTGCGATCCTGTTCTGAGAGGTTAGTGAGTCAGATCTTGATAGGTGCTAACTCTGTCTGCCCCGTCTCGATAAGCGGCCCGCCGTTTCCAACCGCATCGATGCTAGAATAGCATCACATATTAACAACCGTGTCCCTCGGCACCTGCCGATGGGGTAGCAGCACAATCGTCAATCCAAACAACCGAAGGTCGCCAATCAGTAATCGTCACTTGAGGTGGCCCAGATGCAAACTTCTCACCCCCGCGTCCGTCAGCGCCCCCAAGGGAATGCCGCTATACTTGTGTCGAGGAGAGACACATCGGGGAGAAGACACCATGGCAGATACCACAGAAGCCGGGGCTCAGTCAGGGCGATTTGGCTCTCCGGCTGAGCGCCTGCGGCGTGCAGCTTTCCCGGAAGGCCATCCCGGAATGATCTACTCGATGCTCTGGTCGATGCGCTGCGCCGGAACCTCGAGCAGATGAAAGGGATGATCCAATGACATCTTCCTGCAAATGGTACCCAGTATGCTCGATGAAAAGATTCTACAAGCAGGGTAAGCTGGAGAAAAAGTGGATCGACCGCTATTGCAAAGGTGACTGGGCTAGCTGCATCAGGTATCAAATGGAGGAGCGAGGCCAGTATCACCCCAACAACATGCTGCCCGATGGCAGCATCGATGAGCGATTGAGATGATGGTCTTCGTTGTCTGAGTTGGATGGCGTATCAGCAGTGTGGCGACTTCGACTTGATCCTGTTAGAAGGTCAGTTCTACAGCTTACCAAGATCGACCAGCCCCTCCCTTAGTGCCACGATAACCGCCTGGGTACGGTCGGAGACTTCCAGCTTGGAGAAAAGAGCACTGGTGTAGTTGCGGACGGTTCCTTCAGAAAGGAAAAGGCGCTGTGCTATATCGGCGTTAGAGAGGCCCAGCGCCAGCAACTCCAGGATCTCGGCTTCGCGCGGGCTGAGTGCAATCCTATCTGATCTGCTTTTTTTCGGGGGCACCTGAGCCACACTGGCCAGCACCTTACCTGCGACGGCCGGGTCAATGTAAGAATCACCGGAGATCGTCCCTTTGATAGCTTCGAGCAACTCGGCCCGCGGCCGGTCCTTGAGCAGGTAGCCGGACGCGCCGCTGCGGATAGCATCGAACAACCACTCATCGTCGGCATAAGTCGTCAGGACCAACACATGCATCTTGGGGTATTTCTCGCGCAGCTTACGCGTCGCCAGGATGCCATTCATGACCGGCATCTTCAGATCCATCAGCACCAGATCGGGCTTGGTTTTTTCGGCCAGATCCAGTGCTTCCAATCCATCGTGGGCAATCCCGACGACAGAGATTTCCGGGTCAGCCTCCAGGATGCGCTGCAAACCCTCGCAAACGATCTCCTGGTCATCACAAATCAGGATCTTGAACATCCAGCTTCTCCCATGTAAAGCGGATTGTTGTGCCGCCTCCCTGCCGGCTGTTCACGGACAGTACGCCGCCGGCGACCGCAGCGCGCTCTCGCAGCCCTCTAAGCCCGAGTTGATGATTATTGTCCAGCGCGCTTTTCGGATCAAAACCACTGCCATCATCGGTAATGGTCAGCTCGATCTGGTTCCCGGCAGCTTTCAGACTTAGAGACGTGTGGCGTGCATCAGCATGCCGGGCGATGTTCTCTAGGGCTTCCTGGGTGATCCGGTAGATACTCTGCTCCACATCCGGGGACAGCGTGGGCAGGTCACCCGAAAACGCGATTTCCGCTTCGATGTCCTCCCGGTCAGCCAGCGCCTGAACCAGCGCCCGTAAGGCAAGCTCCAGGCCGAGGTCCTCAAGCGGCCGGGCGCGCAAATCTTGTAACACCCGTCGAGTCTCCTCCAGCCCCAGCCGGGTGGCAGACAGCGAGTGGTCGAGCATGGTCGACACGTCGCCCTGATCGGGAGCGAGCATGGTCTTGATCGCCTCCAGGTTGACGGCCACCCCGCTCAGCGTGTGAGCCAGCGTATCGTGCAGCTCGCGCGCCAGGCGGTTGCGTTCGCGGCTGGTGGCCAGGTGCTCCAGTGTATTGGCATACTGTCCCAACTGGATATTGGTCATGATAAGCCGGCGCTTCTGCTTGCGCTGCGTATCCATCAACCGCTCGACGATGTAGCCCACGGTGCCAAAGGCAAAGGCTCTGATCAGCGGCTGCCCCAAGATCGGCAGAGCCTCGAAACTCACCCTCTCGACAACCAGGATCAAGAAGAACAGCTCGATGGCATTGGTCAACACTGTGAAGGCAAGTACATAGACAAAGGAATACTGCCAGGCAATCAGAACGAGCGGCACCAGCAGGATTGGAACGAGCGCCCAACTGCGGGCGATGATGGTATAGACATCGGCTCCTGGCTCGAAGAAATAGATCAGGTTGCTGAAAACAGTGACCCCCGTATATGCCACGATGGCGAACGGCAGATACCAGCTCCTCAGGCGCCGTTCCAGCCAGGGAATAGAGAGGTAGGCGAACAAACAGGAATTCGTCGCCAGATTCATCAGCGATTGAACCTGAAGGGGCACCTCGTAGCTGGGCGCCGTTATCCCATATCCCCACATGATCGCAAAGTAGATCATGGCGATACCGGAAAAGTAACGGAAGATATATAGCAGGCCAGGCTCAATTGATCGTCCCATAGCCCCATCATATCATGTTCCATCTTCCGAGATTATTTCTGAGGAAAAATTCGTGACACGCGTCATGCTGAAAAGTTGCGCATGTCATGTGAACAGCTTGCGGCTGTCACGTTGGTTTGTGGCAGTCATCATCTGTTTCCCAATCTCCGATTCAATTATAGTGACTGTTGAAAGACAACAAAGAGTGATGCAATCACAGTTTACTGACGCCCCAGGAGGCTTATGGATATCGCGATCAAAACAGAAGGATTGACAAAACGCTACCCTTCCCAGAAAAACACGGCCGCCATCCGGGAGATCGACCTCGAAATTCCACGTGGCATCTTGTTTGGGTTGGTTGGCCCAGACGGCGCGGGAAAGACCACGATCCTACGCATCCTGTCCTCGGTCATGGAGCCGAGCAGTGGGAAAGCGTGGATTGCCGGTTTTGATACCCACGCGCAGGCTGAAGCAATCCGCAAGCGCATCGGGTATATGCCACAAAACTTCAGCCTTTATCCCGACCTGAGCGTCCGGGAAAACCTGGACTTCTTCGCCGATATCCAGCAGGTCCCCACTGTGGATAAGAAAAAGCGCATCGCCGAGATGCTTGCCTTTACACATCTGGCAGACATCGATGACCGCCGGGCCGGAAAGCTCTCAGGAGGGATGAAGAAGAAGCTGGCTCTGGCCTGTGCCATGGTGCATGGCCCGCAGGTGTTGATCCTCGATGAACCTTCAACCGGCGTTGACCCGGTCTCGCGGCGCGAGTTGTGGGTCATTCTAGCACGGGTGGTACAAGAGGGAGTCACGGTATTGGTCAGCACACCTTACATGGACGAGGCCGAGCGCTGCCACCAGGTTGGCATGCTCTACCAAGGCCGGCTGCTGACAGCCGGCTCCCCGGACGAGATCGTGACCGCGCTGCCATTCGAGATAGTTGAAGTCAAGGCCAGGCCGCGCAAGCGCATGCGCCAGATCGTGGCCGAGACCGATGATGTCCTCGATTGGCACCCGGTCGGCGACCGCTTACGAGTGGTTGTTTCAGGCAATGGCACCACCGGTAGGACTATTCGCTCTCTGGAAAGACAGTTCAAGGCGAATAAGCTGGAGATTTCCATCCTGCGCCCGGCCCGGCGAACGATGGAAGATGCCTTCGTCCATTTGGTCAAAGGACAGCGAGAACAAGCATGAATGATTTTGACAACGCAGTCGAAGTGCACAATCTGACTAAACGTTTTGGCGGGTTCACGGCAGTCGACGGGATCGATTTTGTCATCCCGCGGGGCGAGATCTTTGGCCTGCTTGGCCCAAACGGGGCCGGTAAGACCACCACCATCCGCATGTTGTGCGGCTTGATGCTGCCCAACGCGGGGTCGGCGACCGTCCTTGGTTTTGATGTGACTCGCCGGCCTGAGGAAGTCAAAAAGCGCATCGGATACATGTCACAGAAATTCTCGCTGTACAACGACCTGACCGCGCTTGAGAACATCGACTTCTATGCGGCGATCTACGGCGTGCCGGACACAGAGCGGGCCGCGCGAGTGAGCCGACTGATCGAGATGTCCGGCTTGAAAGGCTTCGAGCGCGAGCCAACCCATACGCTCTCGGGGGCCTGGCGGCAGCGTCTGGCTCTGGCCTGTGCCATCGTCCACAACCCGCCGATGCTCTTCCTGGACGAAGCCACAGCCGGGGTAGACCCGGTTTCGCGGCGCGAGTTCTGGGATCTGATCTATACCCTGGCCGGTGAGGGCGTCAGCGTGTTGGCAACCACGCACTATATGGACGAAGCAGACTACTGCAATGTCATCGGCATGATGTACCAGGGAGAGCTGATTGCCCTGGCCAGCCCTGACAAGATTAAGCAAGAACTCCCCGGCGTACTGATCCAGGTCGATTGCGACCGGCCGGGCGAGGCATCCGAAATGCTCCAGGAGCTGGCCGAGGTGCGAAGCATCTCGGTTCACGGCGCCCAGGTCCATGTCACGCTGAAAGACGCCAAAGAGATGAGAAAAATCGAGAAGGCTCTCTCTCTCGCCGATATCGATGTCCACTCGGTAGAAAGCGTTGAGCCTTCATTGGAAGATGCCTTTATCGCCATGGTTGCGCAGCGCCGGAGCCAGAACTCTCAGCTGCCCGAGCAACACGTGAATTAGGAGCATAGTATGAAACGTCTCTGGACTGTCATGAAAAAAGAGCTTTTTCACATCTGGCGAGACCCACGTACTTTGGGGATGATTCTGGCCTTGCCTGGTCTCCTGCTGGCTCTGCTCGGGTATGGAATAGCGGGGGAAATTCTCAATACTCCGCTGGCAGTCGTCGACCTCAGCAAGACCGACGCCAGCCGCCAGTACATCGACCGGTTTACCATCAGCGATGACTTCGATCTCCGCTACGATGCAGCCGGCGAGGCCGAATTAATCGGCCTGATCGAGCGTGACTTAGTCGATGTCGGCATTATCATTCCTGAAGATTTCGGTCGTAATCTGGCCACCAACAAGCAAACGCCTGTTCAGATGTTGGTTGACGGATCGATGAATCCCACCGATTCCCTGACCGTACAACTGAAGCTGAGCGCCATCAGCCAGATGGCTTCCCAGGATATCCTGATCGAGCGCATCGCCCGCAGTGGTACAGGATGGAGCCTGCAGCTGCCGATCCGGGACAGCGTGCGGACGCTTTACAACCCAAACGGCGACCAGAAGCTGTACATGCTCCCTGGTTTGATCCCCATCCTACTGCAGCTGCAAACGCTGCTCTTATCCGCGCTGGCAATTGTACGAGAGCGCGAACAGGGCACGATTGAGCAGCTGATCGTCACTCCCGTCAAACCGTGGGAATTGATGCTCGGGAAGATCCTCCCGTATTTACTGGTCAGCATCATCAACTTGTTCATCCTGGTTGGGCTGGGGAAACTGCTGTTCGATGTCAGTGTGGCCGGCAACTTCTGGGATCTGATCGGTCTGAGCCTGATCTTCCTTGTTGGCTCGCTGGGAATGGGCGTCCTGATCTCAAATATCTCCCAGTCCCAAATGCAGGCGATCTACATTGCAGTCTTCATCGTGCTCATCCCGGCCATCATCCTCTCCGGATTTCTGTTCACGCGCGAAAATATGCCCGCTATTACTTATTGGTACAGCGAGCTGCTGCCGGTCACTCACTATCTTGAGATCACGCGCGGAATCATCGTGCGCGGGGCGGGTGCGCAGACCCTTCTGTGGTCTTCTACCCTTCCCCTTGTCATCTTGAGTGTCATCTACTTTATCGCCTCCGTGCTGATCTTCCGGAAGCGCATCTAGTTTTCAGACAATAGGACTATCGATGCTCAAAATGCTCACCATTGCAACAAAAACAGCTTTTGACTCGACACCTAGCACTATTATTCAAAGGAGTGGCTCGTGAGCAAAGGCTCACGGAAGGGGATGGCAAATAGCTTTTGGCTCATGCCTCATCCCTCAAGCCTCAAGCCTACTTTCAAAGGAGTGACTCATGAGCCAAGGCTCACCAATGGGAATGAAAATAGCAGCAGCTTGTAAGTGATTGTGGCGTATGGATTCCCGCTTTCGCGGGAAT
>JAFGMS010000303.1 GCA_016927375.1 Anaerolineae bacterium | reverse complement strand
TTCAGTTATGAGTAATGCAAGGGAACAAGTGGTTTCATTCCCGCATCAAGAGGCTTGATCTATGCTCAACTCAAACGAAACACACCCCTTTGATTTCTTCGGGCGTGAACTCAATCTTTATCATAGTATGCTCCTGAGTGTTCAGAACTATGATACCCATCAAAAGTCCAATTTTCACCCGTTTCTAGTATATGTTCAATCTTAACCTTACCCAAGATGCTGATGATGGTGTTCAACTCTTGCTCATTTGTTCAAGTGTCCGGTAGCTAGATATAGCATTACGAGAGAATGAGAAAGCAGCTGCCCGCAGGGATAGGCCCAGTGCCTGGCACTATGCGGCCGGCAGCGTGAAGCTAAACGTGCTGCCTTCGCCAACTACCCCCGTGCTTTTTACGCCGACCTGGCCGCCCATTCGCTCCACGATCCGCTGCGCAATCGGGAGGCCCAGCCCATGGCCTGCCAGGTGCGTCTGCTGGAGCCGCTCGAACGGCGCGAACACGCGCGACAGCTCTTCGGGTGTCAGACCGGGGCCGTTGTCACGTATCCAGAAGCGAATGGTGTCACCCTCCTGCGTCGCGCCCAGCTCGATGTGGGGTGAATGTCCACCGTATTTGATGGCATTGTTGAGGTAGTTGATCCACACCTCCTCGACCCAGGGGGCGTACCCCATTGCTGTTGGCCAGCTTGTGGGACGGACGATCTCGGCCTGTGAGTCCCGGATCTGACGGTCCAGGCGCCACAGTATCTCGTCCACAATATTGGCCATGTCAAGCGGCTCCATTTTTACCTCTGCCTGGCGCAGCCCGGACAGCAGCATCAGCTCCTCGATGATGCTGTCCATCTTCAGGCCCATTTGTGTGATAGTCCGGGCCGTCCGGAACGCTTCCTCTTCAGACAGTGGGTTCTCTCGATCTTCCAACAGGTAAGCAAAGCCAATGATATTGCTCAAGGGGTTCTTGAGATCGTGAGCCGCGGTGTGGCCAAAGGCGTCGAGCTCGGCGTTCCGCGCCTCCAGGTCGGCTGTGCGCTCGGCAACCCGCGCCTCTAGCTCGTCGTGAGCCCGGCTGATTGAGGCCACCATCTCATTAAAGGTCGCTGCCAGCCGGCCGATCTCGTCACGGCCTGTGACGGCGACAGGATGGCTCAGGTCGCCGGTCCGGACGATGGCCTCGGCACTCTGTTGCAGCCTGGAGATCGGCTGCACGATCAGGGTGCGCGCGCCGATGGCCGTCAGCATGCTGAACAGCAACAGGGACAGGGACAGCATCAATAGCACGTTGAGCACATAGCGGTTCACCTGGTCGTCGATCGCCTGGCTGGGCACAATGGCTGCTATCTTCCAACCCAGTTCCGGCGAGGTATAGTAGAACACGTGGTATCGCTCGCCACCCTGCTCGAAGACGGTATAGCCCTCCCTGTTGTCCATGACCGCCTGGAAATAGTCCAGGCCCGCCTCGTGGTATGACCGTAAGCGCAGCTCCTCGTCCTCACCTGTCAGGGCGGTGCCCTGGTCCTCACCCGTCAGGATGGCGCCCTGGTCATCCAAGAGCACGATGGTACTGCCCTGGCCCACGCTGACCCTGGATATATAGTCGGTCAAGTTGCGCAGTGTGATGTCGACGCCCACCACGCCGTACACTTGCCCTTCCTCGTCCACCAGCGCCTTGACCGTGCCAATGTTGATGTCGGGGTTCGTCACAGAGCGGTAGGGCGCGGTGCGCATCACCCGCTCCGGATTGCCCACCGCCAGCTCGTACCAGGGCCGCTGCCGGGGATCGTACTGTGTGGGGCGCGTCCGCGGGTGGGAGCGCACAGAGCTGCCGTTTTCCCGCCCCATGTAGACCGAATTGGTGTAGGGGTGATTGGTGCGATAGGAGCTGAATAGATCGATGATGGCCTGCTCTTTCTCGCCGATGTGGTATTCAAAGGTCGCTTCGTCGGCGTTGAGAAAATTGGTGAACTCGCCGTCATCCCGCGTCCTGACCGTCTCGTTGGCCGCCAGGTCCAACACGTCGTATTCCACCTCCACGAGAAAGCTGGTGAGGGCAAAATCCACCTGGTAAAGCTGCGCGATAAAATTGTTATGGATGGGCTGGAACTTGTCCCGGCGCACGGTGACGCCTGTATAGTAGCCCATCGTCGCCAGCAAGAGGGCGCCCACGATGGCATAGGTTATCAGGAGCTTGGTATTTAGTCTCATCGCGGCTTTTCTCTATTAAGGACGAAAGGACTGTCGGGGGAGCAAATCCGTGCTAACGATAGATAACCCATCCAGGGCTTTGAGTATTGCGTGACTTCACAATAAGTTTAACCAGGGGACATGATCGTCCCCTGGTTAGTTTTTGGTGCCTGACTGTTTTTGGGTAGCTGAACTCCGTTGTAGCGACGCTACCTTTTGAGCTAGAAGTCTATATCCAGCTAACCCTTCAGAAAGAGGTTCATCTTGGTGCCGCACTTGGGGCACACACCTTTGGCCATCTTGCGGCCCTTTGCATTGGTGACAACCTTGGCATCTTTCATCACTCGCTTGGCTTTGCACTTGACACAATATGCTTCGTAATCAGCCATTGTTACATCTCCTTTTGGTAATCAAGGTAAATTAGCCTCATCTTAGCTGAATGAGCACAAGCACGCAACCTTATTGCACCTCGCAACTAGCCAAGGGATGCTCCCTTGGTTAGCCCTTGCGAATGACGCGCAGTATGGCAAGCAAAATCACTGCTCCGATGAAGGCCGTCAAGAGACTGGTGAGATTCAACCCCGTGACACCCCCACCTACGCCCAGGAGGTTGAGGACAAAGCCCCCAATAAAAGCTCCCACGATACCGACAATGATATCCATGAGAAGACCTTGTTTGCGATTGGTTTTCATGACCAGACTGGCCAGCCAGCCGGCCACTGCCCCGATGATGATCCAGACGACGATATCTATTATTGACATGCCTTTTCTCTCCTTCAGGTTCTAGAACAGAGCAAAAACTGATGGTTCGTGCATCTTCGAAGCTGGTCGGTCACGGTGATTTCACCCCATTCCCAGCTCCCCATCCCGAAGAACTCATCCCCAACAGGCTATTTCACGGCTAAGATGAGGGGGGATCAGTCATGTATACGCCCAGTTTACTCCAATCGTCACCACACGGGAAATCCGTCTGGTGGATAGCCGGGAATAAGGATGATCGCTCCTGGTTACTTTGGCAGCGGCTCCGTCCGGGTTCTCGGCCCATGAAAGACAACCTGTATTCTGATCAGCCCCAGCTGGATCATGTCGCCGCTTCTGAGCACCTGAGAGCTATTCGGTAGCATGTTAACAGCGTTGAGCCGGGTGCCATTAGTGCTGCCCAAATCTTGCAGGAGGTACATATCCTGAGAGACCAGGATGACAGCATGCCGGCGGGATACCCCCGACTGTTCCCCTCCATAAGGGGTCAAATCGATAGAGATGGCTGTTCCGGCATCCTCTGCCTGTCTGCCCAGAGTGATCCGCTCAACTCTCTCGACAAGCAGCAGATCCCCAGAATTCACGATGAACAACCCAAAAGCGCCAGGCGGCACCTTGGCCAGGATGGAATTGATGTCTATATTCTCAGGCGGAGCAATGCACACAGGCTGTGTCGTTATACGAGCCTTTGACTTATCAGGGATGCCTGTTTCATCTTTGCCCTTGCTGTTGGTTCCATCGATGTAAGCTCTATCTTCAGCTGGTTTCTCGTCCAAGATGCTTCCTTTTGCGTTGGAGTGAGGCCGTGTCTTATTCAAACGAGATAGGAACCTCTACTGATCTTACCTGTGTATGGTGGTGTTCCGGCGAGGCTGCGACGCTGTCATCACTCTATCATTCCACCCGAAAAAAGTCGAATTCACCAAAACGGGGTAGCACCCGGAAATAACGTGGATTGACGAGAAGGGGTTCATCAGTACACTTCGCAGAGAACGAAAAAAGGCGAGGTGGC
>JAFGMS010000302.1 GCA_016927375.1 Anaerolineae bacterium | reverse complement strand
TGCTCGGCACTCAGCACTTGCCACTTCGGTGACACAACTTAGACACTTGAATGTAGACTAGGTCAAAAAAGGAAATTCCTATAGGGTGAACATAAAGACATCTCGCGTCTTCCTAAGGGTCTGTAAAAGAATAACTGTCCGGTTCAACTGGTCGTGCCATCCATGTGAGTCGTAGTCAGCTTTTGGTGGTTAGTTGTTTGGCTGTTAGCTTTTGACTGTAAACTGGAAACTGGGAACTGGGCCACTACTGGACACTTATATTTTTACGAACCCTAACTGCCACAAATATCTCGTCCTTTATCACACCCCAATGAACCATCTCAAAAAATGCGTACAACTCAAACAACCGAAGGCCGTCAATCCGCAATCGTCAATTCACTTCAACCACCTGCGCTCCATCGGCCGTTTCCACGCGATGGATGGTGGGCTCAATAGCCACTTCAGCCTGGTAGCGTTGCTCAAGATGCTCAATGAAGGCATCACAGCCCTCAGTCTTGGCCAGGAACACCATACAACCTGCCCAGCCTGCACCAACCGGGCGCCCGCCCAGCCGAGCCGGGTGCCCTTGCGATGCCTCCCACATAGCATCGAGCTGTGGCCCGCTGGCATCAAATAAATCACGCGTGCTGATGTATGATTCATCCATCAGCTTGCCCAGACCGGCTGTGTCGCCATTCTTGAGCGCGGCAGCGGCGGCCCTGACCCGTTCATTCTCGGCGATTATATGCGCTGCCCGGCGGTAGGGCTGCTCGGGAACCGCATCTTTATGTGTTTCCAATTGGTCAGGCGATACATCGCGCAGCGCCTTAATATCAGGAAGATGGGGCTTCAATGCCTCTAAGGCCGCATCACAATCTGCTCGACGCTCATTGTAGTGGCTCGTAGAAAGCGTGCGGCGCGTACCGGTGTCAGCGATGATCAGCGTTACGTCATTAGACAACGGTACAGCTTCCCACTCCAATGTACGGCAGTCGAATAGCAAGGCATGCCCAGCCTGGCCAAAGAGACAGGCAAATTGGTCCATCAGGCCGGAATTGACGCCCACATAGAGGTTCTCAGCTCGTTGGCAGTACTGAGCCAACGCCATCTTATCCACTTTCCAACCGACAATGTGAGACCAGGCCAGGCCATAGGCGACTTCAACCGCCGCCGATGAGGAAAGACCGGCACCAATTGGGATATTGCCTGAGAGCGCGATCTGGCTGCCGGGCGTGGCCAACCCGGCCTCTTGCAGGCTCCAGGCTACCCCGGCCGGGAAGCGAGCCCACTCCGGCAGGTCCTGGCCGGCAAGTGTCTTGTGGGCATCGAGATCGGTAAGGCGAAAAGCAACCTGCTCTTCCATATCGACGGCATGCACTGTTACCAGAGGAGTCGGCAGCGCCTTAACAGCCAACCACGCCGAACGATTGATGGCAGCCGGCAAAACCCAACCCTCATTGTAGTCTGTGTGAGTGCCGATCAAATCGACCCGTCCTGGTGAGCGCACCAGGAAATCCGGCTCACTATGAAAAGTCTCCTCGAATACACTGGCTAATTCTCGGAGCGCCTGCTCTTCGGGGAAATGGGTGGGCATGGTGGTTTTCTCCTTACAATCGAATTGCGGCGACGATACCATCGCCTACAGGGATGATGGTTCCAAGCAAACGTTTGTCGTAAGCAACCGAACGGGTAAAAGACAACAGGCCTTGCAACTGGTGCTCATCACGCCAGGCGGCACCTACAACCGCGCCTCCCCAAAAAGCGTTGTGAGCCATGATTAGTCCACCAGAGCGGATATTATCCAGTGACCACTCTAAATAGGCCGGGTAATCATCTTTAGGGGCATCCATGAAAATAGCGTCGAAAGGTCCCCTGGAGGCTATCGTTTCCAGACATGCCGGCGCCAGGCCATTCATGACTTCGATGCGCTCGCCCAGGCCAACTCGTTCAAAGAACGCGTCCACCGAGCGGGCTCGCCCCGGGTCGTTCTCTATAGTAATAAGATGACCGTCAGGAGGTAAAGCACGGGCGATCCAGGCACTGCTGTAACCACCCAGCGTACCGATCTCCACAACATGCCGGGCTCCGATTGCCGTCAGTAGGAACTGGATCATGAGCCCTTCTTCAGGGCGGATGTGAATCTGGGGCAGTCCTTGTGACCGGCTTTCAGTCTGGATACTTTGCAGAACATCATCTTCAGACACAAACAAGTCGCGTACGTACTGATCAAGGGCATCCTGGGTGACTTCGTTCCAATGAGACATTTCGGCTGATGGCCTATTGTGTTATAGCTGATAGCTGTAGACTATGAGCTTTAGACTTCATTACGCCTTGAGTAAGGGGAGCAAGAGCAAGCGCAGCCAGGCTTGAGTGATATCCGTCTTGGGCATGCCGATCATGACCTGGTTGAGCAGCACTACACCTTCCTGATCGCCGCGGGCCCCCCATCCTGCACGGGCTGACTCCAGGTGAGGGTAAGCCTCCTCCTGATCTCCGTCGTAAAAAAGCACCATTCCCAAGACACCACGCATCAGGGTTCGAGCCGACCCGAAGCCTACGGTATCGCCCAACTTACCCAATGCATCACGGCAGTGGCGTATGGCTTCATAGCTGCGTCCGGTAAGCGCCATTCCCCATACGAGCCCTGCCTCAACCCGCCAGCGCAGGTCTTCCTGCTCTGTCAACATGAGGGTTGTCAGTGCGCGTTCCAGAATATTCGTGGCACGCTGGGGATCAACCGCCAGCAACACCAGTCCCAATTTACCCAACAGCGTCAGGGGTGCAACCGTGGGGCCAAGCTGGCTGTAGGTTTCAGCAGCCTTGACATAGCTCTCAGCGGCGGCATGAGCATCACCCAGGCCTTCGGCCCATTCGGCCTGCTTGACAGCCAAATCGGGGTCTCGAGAAGTCACCTCGATGCCCAGCTGGTAAAGCCCAAACACCCGATCGCGATCGCCGGTAGACAGCGCCTGATTGAGTGCTACCTCAATGACCGGCAGCGCGTTTTTGGGATACCCGGCCTTAAGGTAATGATACACAGCATAGTCTGTGCGCAGCCTCCACCCCATCCGTGGAGCGGCATAATAATCGCCTGCTTTCAAATGCAGATGCTGGCGCCTTTCGGCAGACAGACTCTCATAGATAGCCTCGCGCTTCACACGGTGCGTAAACCGATAGATAGGTTTGCGATTGCTACCAGTTTGTTCCAGCCAGCCATGTAGTACCAATGTGGCGACATCTTCCAATGGGATATCTGCCTGGTCTCTCTCTAACAATACAGCTAATGCCCCGGCACGGAATCCATTACCCAATACAGAAGCACACACAAGCATCTCGCGCTGGGACTTGGTCAGCCGGTCAGCATTGCTCAAGAGCAAGCTGGCGAGCGTTGTGAACGCTTCCTTCTCACCAAGGATCAAGGCAGCTTCCCCACCAGTCTCCGGTTGGGTAATGCGTTCGTCTGCCTGCAATCTCTCTATTAGCGTGCTAATGAAGAGAGGATGCCCCTTAGTGCTGGTCCACACCTCATCTGCCAGACCCAACGAGAGGCTCTTGGCATTTAACAGCTTGGCCCCCAGTATCAGTGTTTCTTTGCGACGCAGATTGGAAAGGTCGATGGTTTTCCCACTGAATACATCACGAAGCTCCCTGGACGCACCGGGGGTAAATGTTGCCATCACCAACACAGGGATCACCTCAGGCTGAATAAGCAAACGAAGGATAACAGCCTGAGCCAAAGCGGCTGCCTCATCCAGATCGTCAAAGATCAGGCACAGCCCTGATTGTTTCTCTGTCAACCGTCCCAGGAGCTTATCAAATGCCTCGCATAAAGTAGAAACGCCCAGCAAATCCGCAGGATTGTCATCGCTGTCGGTAGGACTGACCGGGCCGGTATCTGTTGGCAAAGGAAGGTTCATTAATCCGATGAAGGTTGTGACAATATCGGTCAGGCCCAAATCAGCAAGGGCTTGTATCAGGTGTTCTGATTGTTCCTTACGAGGCAAAGCAGCGTCGATATCCAGCAGTCCTCTGATCAAGTCGATGAGCGGAAGATGCGGACGGTAAAGACTACCCCGGCAGGAGATCATAAGAGCCCTGGCGCCCATTGGTTTGGCGCGCGCTGCCACCTCCTGTGCCAATCGCGTCTTGCCAACACCACTTTCGGCAGCAACCGCCAGCTTCCCGCCTCGACCGCTCAAGGCTTTCTGCAGCTGCTCCAGAATAAGTTTGACCTCAGACTCTCGTCCTGCCAAAGGTCTGATCTTCTCCAGCTCGCGCTCAACCATGTGAAATTTCTCCCATCGCATCGGGCAGATGGCGGTCAGCCGTCCTCCGGTCACCTTGTTGGATAGGATACCCCTTCTCAGAATTGTACGCTATTCTCGCATACGAGATCGATGTATGGCTGATGGTCTTGAGGATGCGCTGGCGCCACTTTTCCATGTTGAGCCAAAAAACGATAGTCTTGAGCAATCAAACATGGATTCCCGCTTTCGCGGGAATGACAGGCAGCCCGGCAGCGTGGATGTACTGGACAATAAGACAGGTGACAATTGG
>JAFGMS010000301.1 GCA_016927375.1 Anaerolineae bacterium | reverse complement strand
GCCATTGAGGCTGTTGCCGGTGTAGGTCGGGTCACACATCTGGTCGAAGCCCTTGCCATCCGGGTTATCAGGGCCGATCGGGATCAACTCACTAGAACCGTCTGACTCGCCGGGCGGCTTGACCCACACATAGGCATCGACGCCACTGGCAGGATTGGTTGTTGGCCGCTCGCCAATGCCGGCTCCACTCTGGTTGCACCAGTTGCCTTTGTGGATACGACGGTCGATACGGCTCTCGTCCACAAAGGTATTCAGGTCGGTCGAGATGCTCGGCCCGGCCGGCCGGTTGGGTCCGCCCCAGCCGTTGCGCGAGGTATCGATCAACATGCCGACGGACGACGGGAAACCCAGACTGATCATCCGGTTGCGCCAGGCTTGAGCGTAGCTCAGCTCATCGATGTAGGTGTTCCAGTCATGGAAGCTGGCCGAGCGTGCCGGCTGGCCGCTGATCATCTGGTTGGCTGTGTGATAGGGTTCAACCAGTGCCGAGGTATTGGCGGTGTTGCTGACAAAACCGTCGATGCTGTTGACACCCTTGTCCGCCATCTTGATAGTGTCGGCGATCAGCTGGCTGGCGGGGAGGAAGTTGGAGTCTTGCCAGCCCAACCAGCCGTGGTGACCAATGTCGACGTAGGAGTAGAAGTTGGAGTAGGCTCCCAGGGTGTTTAGCGCATACACGATTCCGTCGCGATAGCCGCCGGGACCATTGGCCTCCTGACACTTGGCAAAGGACAAGTTGGTGTGCAGATTGGGCAGCGAGTCAGGTTCGATGACAGCGATGACGCGCAGGTTGGGAAACTGGGCAACGGCGCTGGCAATCGGATTGATATACTCGTTCATGTAGCGGTTAAAGCCATCCTCGGCGATCAGCAACTCGCCGTTAGATGCCAGAGCCGAACAGTCACGGTTAGGAAGATCGTAAACAACGATCTGGATAGCATTGGCCCCCTGAGCCACAGCCTGCTCCATATGACCGACCAGGCTTCGGGGATAGTAACCATCGCCATTGACGGCATCAATGGTGTCCATCCAGACGAAGGTAGGATAGCTGGCTACCTGGCGCATACGGGAAGCAAGTGCAGGGTTCTGGCCGGCGGCTGTGTTAACCGAGGCAACGTAGTCTACGTTGCGGTAAATGACCGCGCCGACGAACGGATTGTCCAGATGCTGCCCTCCGGGGGTCGGTGATGGAGGAAGAACGGTTACCGGTGTCGATGTCGGTGGCACAACAGTCACCGGTGTCGATGTTGGTGGTATTGTGCCTCCCAAAACCTCCATCTGATCCTGGTTGGCCAGGTCTTGTCCGGTCGATTGCAGCCGTATAGTATTGGAGGTTCCTGCATTCAGATTCGCACTGACATCGAGGGTTGCCCAGGAGTCCCATGATCCTGTCGGGCTGAAGGTGACATTCCGGCTGGCCCCATTGATGGTCAGCTGGCCGGTCCGTGAGCTGGTTGCGCCCAGCGCAAAACGGAAACGCAATGTCCGGCTACCACCTGCGCCACCATCGACGTTACGATACTCGACATAGCCGCCGCTGGACGAGAAGTTGACGAAGCCGGTACCATAATAGCCGCTGTGGTTTGTATCTACTGAGACGCCGCCACCCAGCATGGCATCTTCCGCCTGGTATACGCTGGTGGGCACCACCGTCGAGGTTGGTGGTATGACGGTTACCGGTGTTGAGGTCGGTGGTACGACAGTGACCGGTGTCGATGTCGGTGGCACAACAGTTACGGGTGTCGCAGTTGGTGGTGTTCCGCCATTGCAAGCTATCCCATTCAAAACGAAATTTGTTGGCTCGGCATTCGTTCCACTATAGGCCAGGTTAAAGCCAAAGCTGGTCGAGCCCTCGTTGGCCGCGATATTCCCATTCCATGCTGCATTCGAGACAGAAACCGAAGCGCCAGACTGGGTATAGGATCCATTCCACAAGTTAGTGATCTGCTGGTTGCCGGGGAAGGTCCAATCCAGCGTCCAACCATTAACCGCCGTCGTACCGGCATTGGTGATTGCCACGTTTACCGTCGCGCCGGATCCCCAATCATTCTGAATATTGTAATCAACGGAGCAAACCACGGCCGCCGATGCTGATGAAAGTGGAAGTGCAGCAACTACCACAATTATCAGTACGGCTGCCACAGCTAAGAAACGCCAGTGTTTCATAATATGCTTTCTCCTTGATGTTCATACTCGACCTACCTGCTAAAGATATGCCTTGAAGCTCAGTCTTGTATCTGGAACCAACACCTCCTTACATGAAAGCTATCTATCTTCCGGGAATGTTGTGCAACAACCCATGCGAGCATGCTGGTTTGGAGGATATTGACACACCGAATGGTCATTGCACCTTGCTAGTTTCTCTCTCACCCATTCATCTTGGGTAAACGATTAGAAAGAGAGAAATCCAGGATTGAGGGGGAACAACCTCTACTAATGAGGAGCACGATAAGTAAGAAAAAAATACATCGTGCTGCCGGTGGGGCCTTGAGTAAAACCCGTGGAAAGAAAAGGTTAGTGCGCCAAAGCGTTGAGATGCCACAAGCATCAATTTCAACTCAAACCACGGATTGCACAGATTACACGGATAAAAGCCAAACTAATCTGTGCAATCCATGAAATCTGGGTAGCATGTGAGAATAGCGCGGTTGACAGGTGAGAAGCGCCGAATCTCACCCCCTGCAACGGTGGCCGGTAGCTATGTCTGCGACGTTCCCCTCTCCGCTTGGCGGAGAGGGAACGCAGATCGCGTATCGAGCTGCCACGCTTCTCAGGGGTGAGGTTGTGAGCGCACATTTCAGTTTTACCACCTCGACCACGTTATTCTCGGGACCCACCGCGCTGTTTTACCAGTTAACCCAACACAAATAGGGCTGCCCTTTTTCACAGGCAGCCCTACACCTTGTCTGGCTGACATTGGGTTTAGTAATGAGGTTCAATGGCAAGTCACAAAGCAAGTGTGACACATCCGCCATTTATTTCTGATCGGAAGTCAACTCTATATCTTTCTCAGTCTCGCTCTTCATCAGACCGCGTCTTCCGCCCGCCGATCTGCCAGGCGTGAGCTGACTACTCTATCGCCTCTCTCAATATCACTCTTCATAGCATTGAGATCCTCTGTCAGCTGGGTGTCTAAGAGCTTTTTTGCTCCAATGATTGCAGCGAACAGCTTCACCCAGAAGTTTGCCATCTGGACGACATATGTCATCGTGAGAAGTGTTTCCGAGAATCCCTGCTCTTGAAGATCACAGTAGACGGAAATTTTCCGCATGAAAGGGTCGAGGTTGTCATCGCTGGGACAAAAGGAAAAATAGACAAGCTCATTTGGGACTTTCTCCAATTCAAAGTGACCAAGTGTTTCTTGGCCGTCGGCCACTTCCCCCGGATCGCTCATGGAATCTTCAAAGATCTCACCCTCTTCATCTATAGCGAAGCTCTCATATTCCTTGGCAAACATCGCACGACGGGCAGGCATATCCTCCACAAGGAAATCAAAGACATCCGCGACAGGTTTGTGAACTGTCACCAATTTGGTGAAGTAGAAGGCATTGGGTTCTCTCCTGGATTCAACGACTCCGGTCTTGTCTATGCTCTTCATGTCTGCCTTCCTCAAGCTACCAGATGCCCCAGCGCGTTCTGTATAGCACGTGAGGTTCACTTACCCCACTGAGGCATACTCCCCATTGCCGGCAGCGTAACAGCGAGGCTGTCGTCGCTGGACAACCATAGCAATGGATTGCTCACCCGCTCCAGGTAACCTAACGATGCAATTTGCTCGGTCACATCCACGATCACCGCGCCCCGTCCAGCCGGGTCCCATAAAACATCGCCCAGAATATAGCTATCACTACGCAGCGTCGTTCGCCCGGTGAGACCGTCCGGGGCCGAGCGAGTCATCGCCAGAGGAACATAGTCTTCAGGTAAAGTGGCGGCAATCCCCATGAAGGTATAGAGTTGCCCATCACTGGCCTCATACGGATAAGCAACCAGTGAGTAGATGCCATTCTCCTCACCAGAAATCAGCGTAATACCCTGGCCGGTCGTCGCATCAGCACGCCACAAGCCAACACTAAACATACCAAACTCATCGTTGGCAAAGTACACATTCTGAGCATCCCGGCTCCAGCCCTTGTCACAACACACATATCCATTCGGGCTGGTGAGATCAACCCGGGTGTTCTCAACCAAATTCACCACACTCAACGTGGTACCCTGTGGGAAGTACGACACATCGACCAACAAACGGGTTCCATCTAGAGACCACTCAGCCGGGGAAAAGAACTCGATAGGCTCAGGAGAATCGGAAAAGTCCTCCGGGAACGGATCGTTCTGAAGCAACACGCTCGACGTGCCTTCCGCCACCGAATACAAGTTCACGCCATTCGAACCATAGGCAATTCGGCTGCCGTCAGGCGACCACACCGGAGAACTAAACTCCGCCCCAAACCATTGCGCCTCGGGATCGGTAGGCGGCGCCGGCCCCTCGATCAAAAGCGTGCGCCCCCCTCCCATCGCATCAGCATAAACGAGAGAGTTAGCGGCGATATAGACCAACGCACTATCCAGAGGCGAAACATCGAATTCGAGCACCGGCTCAGGCTCGAACGTAATCTGTGTCAGTGTGACTGCATCCGCCTCCAGCCGCCAGATTTGCGCATCCTCACCCAGGAAGTAGAGCGTCATGGGCAAAGCGCCTTCTACCGGGGCGGCATCTGCCACCACAGCAGCGGTGGGAGCAGTCTCTGGTTGAGGAGCTTCCGCTGTTGGGGTCGGCTGAGCTACTTCTACAGATGGAGCCTCCTGGGGCAGACCCACGGTTGGCTCGACACCGGAAGGCCCGCCACAGGCTGCCAAGATCAAAGCTGCTATCAGCAACGCGAAACGCGAGCGCATCTTCTTTCCTCCTTTTTATCTCATCCCCAGACATGTTCTACTTAGTCATAGCTTGCGGCTGAGGCCTCTGTTTAGCTGGAGCCACATCCGGTTTTCTGGCCGTTGTCGTCTTCCTCTGCGTTTTGGTGCTGCGCTTGCGCCGTACCTTGGGTGGAGTAAGAGGAGTAGGAAGAAGCACGACATCGATTACCTCATCCATACGCTCGACCAGGATGAAATTCAGATCCTTGCGAGCCTTGCGAGGTATCTCCACCAAATCTTTCTCGTTCTTGGCAGGCAGCACGACGTCGAAGATATCCACTCGATGCGCTGCCAATACCTTCTCTTTAATCCCGCCGACCGGCAGCACCCGCCCACGCAGGGTGATCTCGCCCGTCATCGCCACGTCATGCCGAACAGGCCGCCCCGTGAAGGCCGAGATCAACGTGATAGCCAGGGTAACCCCAGCCGAAGGTCCATCTTTGTGAATTGCACCTTCAGGTAGATGGATATGAATGTCCGTATTCTCAAATACATCGTCCTTGATGTCCAGATCTGCCGCTCGGGAGCGCGTGTAGCTCAATGCCGCCTGGGCGCTCTCCTGCATGATATCGCCCAACTGGCCGGTCAGAGTCAACGAACCCTTGCCTGGCATGAGCGTCACCTCGACCGGGAGCACATCGCCACCAGCCTCTGTCCATGAAACCCCCAACGCCACACCGACCTCATCATCGTCGTTAAGCAACGGCGCAGGGATGCGGGGTGGCCCCAGATATTTAGGCAGCCGTTCCCGTGTAATTCGCCGGGGATAGGTACGCTCCTCAGCCACCCGGCGAGCCACCTTGCGGAAGAGATTGGCAATCTCACGCTCGAAATTGCGAACGCCGGCTTCATAGGTATATTCACGAATAATCGTCTTCAGTGCTTCAGTGTCGACCCGAACACCTTTATCAGCAAGGCCATGGGCCTCAAGTTCCTTGGGAATCAGGAACTTGCTTGCGATATGTAGCTTTTCTTCCTCGATATATCCAGGAAACTCGATGATCTCCAGGCGGTCCTTGAGTGCCGGGGGGATCGGGTCAATATAGTTGGCTGTCGTCACAAACATAACTTTGCTCAGATCGTAGTCCACTTCCAGGTAGTGATCTGAGAAAGCATGATTTTGCTCCGGATCGAGAACCTCCAACAGGGCCGCTGATGGATCTCCGCGGAAATCATTCCCAAGCTTGTCAATCTCATCCAGCATGAACAGTGGATTGACAGTTCCAGCCCGCCGCATGGTCTGGATGATCCGGCCCGGCAGTGCCCCAATGTAGGTGCGACGATGACCACGAATCTCAGCCTCGTCACGTACGCCCCCCAGCGACACCCGGACAAATTCCCGACCGAGCGCTTTGGCAATGGATTTACCAATCGACGTCTTACCCGTACCTGGGGGCCCAACGAAGCACAGGATCGGCGAGCGCATCTTGTCAGGAGCCAACTTACGGACAGCAATGTGCTCCAGAATGCGTTCCTTGGCTTTCTCCAAACCATAGTGCTCCTCTTCCATCACGTGAGCAACGTGTTGGATATCGAGATTATCCTCACTCTGGTTTTCCCAAGGCAGCTCCAGGATCCAGTCCAGATAGGTTCGGATGATCCCAACCTCGGGAGCCATTGGCGGCATGCCGGCCAAACGGCTGAGCTCTCGCGCCGCTTTATCTCGGGTTGACTGTGGCATGGCAGTCTGTGCAAGCCGCTCTTGCAGTTCACCAACCTCCTGCTGGAAGAGATCGGCTTCACCCAGCTCGCTTTGAATGACGCGCATTTGCTCACGCAGGAACATCTC
>JAFGMS010000300.1 GCA_016927375.1 Anaerolineae bacterium | reverse complement strand
TCGCCCACCATCTATCCCTATCACCAATGTGTTGCCTGCCAAGTCCTCGTTCCCTCTCAGCGAAATCTGTCCTCGCCCGGCTATCCCGAGTTATTCATCCAAATGCTTACTGTAATTCCAATCAGGGACATTGCGAGGCCAATTTCAGTTTCCGATGACAATGCATCACTCACGAACTTGTCCAAAGTACCTAGTACAGTTGGGTATAAGTTCGTCGCCGGATTAAGGCAATCTTTCCAACTGTTTAAGTGTTCCAGGGCAAGCCATAACTAAGAGTTTACTTAGGCCCCGGAACACTAGTGCACTGTTTTGACAGATCAAGTTCCGGGGAGATCATAAAATTCTCGTCCCTTAGCTGCAATCTGTGGCAAAACCAGCCTGCTCAGTCACTCCTCAACGGAAAGGCATAGATTTCACGTACCGGGCGGAATTCTACCAGGCTGACTTCGTCTAACATCACAGGCCCAAAGACCTCACTCTGCACGCACAACTCTATCGCTGCTCCGACCCTATCCGGCAACACTTCAGTCGCAACCGTACAGTGCGGAACCCATCTCCCTGGCCGGTAATACTCTTGGCATTCGAGCCCACTGACTTCCAAGAAGGCATAGAATCTCCTGTGGATCTCCAAAAGTTCCTGTGTGACTGCCGGAGCAAGGAACACCACCCCTTTTGTATCTGGAAATACGCCGGCAGACCACAACGCCACCGAAAACGGGCCAGTCATCTTGGCGAACCGGCTCAAATCCTCCTCGAGTAGGGGAGGTGCCAGTTCTTCAAAGACCGCCAGGCTGATATGTGGCCGCCCACCCATATCGAGCATCACCGAGTTGATCGACGCATCGGCAAGCCTTTCCCACAACCTGATCACCCGTCCCGCGCTATCTGCGCTCAGATTAAGTTCAACCGCATAGGCCATTTGTCAATATCCTTCGTAGCTGTTCAGTCCAAACCGGCTGCAAGTCACCACAATTCCACGTTGCATGTCCTATATTACCTGTTTATATATCGGCGCCGCCAACGCCTGAGCAACAGCCCACACAATCACCCACTCCAATTCTGCACACTCGGCCGATCTCCCATCGAGGCTGCCGAACGCACGCCGCTCAGCACCGCCTGGGCGAAAACTTCAGCCGCGTAAGCGCCAACAACAGTGACCTGGGCGGACTTGTTTCCCGTCGACAGCGCAAAGATGGTATCACCATCGAACATGGTATGCGCCGGACGGATGGCACGGGCCAGCCCATCCTGGGTCATCTGCGCAACTTTGTTGGTCTCTTCCTTGGTGAGCTTTGCGTTGGTTGCCACTACGCCGATGACTGTGCTGCGCCCGGCAAAACCCACGGCTGCTTTGCCGATTAAACTCCGCATCGCCACCAGCGTATCGGCAAGTTCCTGACCGCGGGGAGGTTTACGGGCACCAGCGATGATCTGGCCGTTGGCGGGGTCGACGACATCGCCAAAGCAGTTCACCGCCACCAGTGCCCCGACGATCAGCCCACTTCCCAGGTCGATACTTGCCGTCCCAATGCCGCCCTTCATCTGGAAAGGCGGCCCGAACAAACTGCCTACGCAGGCCCCGGTGCCTGCGCCGACGCTCCCCTGCTCCAACTCGCCGCCTGATGCGGCCAGGCAGGCGGCCCGTCCCATCGATGCGTCTGGCCGCCTGTTTGCGTCACCGATGGATAGATCGAACAGCACTGCCGCCGGGACAATCGGCACGCGGGCCACGCCAACATCGAAGCCAATACGCTGCTCCTCCAGATAGGCCATTACACCGGCTGCAGCGTCCAGGCCATAGGCGCTGCCGCCGGTGAGCAGCACAGCGTGAACTTTCTCGACCATGTGCATGGGACGCAGCAGATCGGTCTCGCGGGTGCCCGGCGCCCCACCCCGCTGGTCGACGCCCCCCACCGCGCCGCCATCGCACAACACGACCGTGCAGCCGGTGATGGCCTCCATATCATGAGCATGTCCCACCTTGATGCCGGGCACATCCGTGATTACATTCTTTGGTTTCCTTGCCATCATTCCTCCCGACAAGAATAGCAACGAGTGAGATAAACAGCGAGCAATCCCCGATTTGAGCTGATGTGTCAAAAACGCGTCCAGAAAATGCTGTTTCACTGCAGAGAGAAGACCGAAGGTCGTGGCAGAGAACGCAGAGCAACACCATAAGATTTTTGGCAGCAATCCCTGCGCAAATCCCCAAAGCGGGAACTGTTGTTAAACAGCGAGCCAAAAGCACAAAAACAAGCTACGGCCGACAAGAGCTGTTATCTTCGCCAACGAGTCCTATTATCTTTGCCGACAGATACTATTATCTTCATTTCATCTGTTTGCGGGAAGGATATGCCGGCGAGGGCTTGCGTCCCTGATGAATGTGTTGTTTTTTCACCTATCCCTGATTTAACAATGGGGCTAATAAAGCAAGAAAGCGAGCCTTCCGGCTCGCCAGATGCGAAACTGTACACTCTATTCTGCTTAGTCCTGCTCATCGAAAGCGCCAATGTCCCTCAGCACTTCCAGAGCACGCTCCTGTTCAGTCTCCGGCACCATTACCCTGATAGCGCCGATCGCGCCAGCGGTAACCGGGATGGCGCTGTAAGCAGCCTCCGGGCCGGCCTGCGCCGGGATGTCCTCATCCCGCAGACGGGCGATGATCACAGCAGCTTCGGCCGGGCCCCAGACGGTCAAGACGGAGGTCCAGCCGGCCTCTTCTTCGTTCCTCCGTGCCCGTTTCATCGTGAGCGCTTCCTCTCGGCCTTCGATCCGTTGTCCGGGGTGCGGATCGGCAGAACAACGGTAAACGTCGTTCCTTCGTTAGGCTGGCTATCGACCCAGATACGTCCTTCGTGCTGTTCGACGATGGTTTTGACGATACTTAACCCCAGTCCAGTCCCCTCATAGTCATCGGCGGCCTTACTGGTCCGGTAGAAACGCTCGAAGATACGAGGCTGGTCATCGAGCGGAATACCGATCCCTGTATCAGAAACCGTGCAGACTGCCTCGCTCCCTTCACTCCTGATCTTGACACTAATCTCGCCACCATCAGGCGTATATTTGATGGCATTGTCGATCAGGTTGCTGAATACGTGCTGAAGACGAGATGGTGTTCCCATGACCCTTAGGTCATCTTCCAGTAAATCCAGGAGCAGGTGCTGCTTCTTCATATCGGCCTTGCCGGCCAGAGTCTCGGCAGCTCCTCTAACAAGCTGCCACAGCAAGACGGGCTCGCGCGGCTGTTCAATCCCGGTCTCCAGCTTGTGATGTTCCAGAAGCTCGCTGATCAGGTCGGTGGTGCGCTGAACGGCATCCCGGATCTGATCGGAAAGCAGCTTCTGTTTCGTGTTCAGATCGCCAATTTTACCGATTAACTCGATGCAGCCCAGGATGGTCGTCAGCGGCGAGCGCAAATCGTGCGAGATAGTCATCACCAGATCGTTCCTCAGTCGGGCCTGATTTTGCAGATGGGTAATATCCTGCATCACGATTACCCGGCCAATATCATCGATCTCGGTAATGTGGGCATCAAGAACCCGCCCATCATCCAGATGAATTTCCTGAGTGGCAACCAATTGTCCGTCAACATACTGAAAAATATCCAATAAAGAGCGGTTATTGGTAATATCAAGAAGCGAATGTCCAACCACGGCCTCTCCCGGCTCAGCTTTGTTCATCAAAGATCGGGCAGCCAAGTTGCAGAGCGTCACCTTGCCATTGGGATCAATCACCAATACAGGTTCCTGGATCTGGTGTAGAATAGTAACCAGCTGAACAGCATTGAGATTGCTCAGCCCCTTCAATAAATCCTCCGGACTGCTCTCGTCAATCTGCCTAGCGTTCCCGGTTAGAATATTGTGAACAGAGGAAAGCAGCTTTTCCGGATCAAAAGGCTTGATGAAGTAATCGACGACCCCCGCACGCAGCGCCCGAACGGAGATTTCCTCTGAGCCCTCGGCGGTCATCAAAATGGTGGGGACATTAAGACCAGACTTCTGCAAATGTTCGACCAGTTCAAGGCCGGTCATGCCGGGCATGGCCTGATCGGTGATAATCAGATCAGGGGCAACCTCAAGAGCGGCTTTGAGCCCATTCTTGCCATCCTCGGCAACATCAACGATGTAACCCTCAGTCAACAGGACTGTGCCTGCCAGAAAGTCCCGGACCTCTTTACTATCGTCTACGACAAGGATACGCTCACCGCTCACTTGCTCATCCCCCTTCGGGTCGGCCATGCTTGTGAAACGAGGGTACACAGATGAGCTCACTCTTGTGGAATGAGCTCGTCCAGGTGAGCAACAGCCTCTTCAAACTCTCGATGCATGACATCTACAGCCGCCTGGTGAGAAGGCGGCAGTTCCCCCATCTCGCCGGTGCGGAAGAGGTTCATGTTGCCCATTAAGTGAGTAAGAGTAGCTCGCAGGCTGCCGACTAGCTCGGGATCGATAGCCATCCGGTCAGTGTCGGCGCTCCGTGGCGGCTCTACAACCGGCTGAGGCTCCTGCTCAGGACGGCTGCGCGACATTGCCAACAAACGTGTATTCACTACAGCAATAGCGGCATAGTCTGCCAGAGCAGTCATAACATCTTTCATATGAGGGGCAAACTCGAGGCGTGAATTGGCGACCCACAACAAGCCAATCGGCTTGTCTTGAACAACCAGTGGCGCATAGATCACAGCTGTGGCTCCTTGTTGAGCCGGACGGAACTGCGTCAGGGCCTCTCCGCCCTGTATGAAGGTCTCTCCCGAGCTCATGACCACAGATGCCAGCTCATCTTCGACGGGCTGCCCCATGCGGTCAAGTAAATTGCGGCTCAGGTTCTGGCCCGCCCGCAAGATCAAGGCTCCGGATGCTTCATCTCGCAGGAAGAAGCCAACCGATTCGGCTCGGGTCAATTGAATAGCTGCCCGGACAACACGGTCGAACAGCTCGTCGAGGCTGCGCGCAAAGGTCACAGTCTTGCCAATACTCATGAGCGTTTTGAGCTCGCGTAGGCGCTGATCAGCCTCATTGGAGGCCTGCCGGACCTCGCCCACCAACATCTCACGATCTCGGCGCACCCGGATATCCCGCATGATCCGCTCTATGACCTGAATCATCTCTGCCTCACGCAAGGGACGCACCACATAATCCTTGGCCCCAAGGCGGAAAGCGTGAAGCGCTTCCTTCTCAGCTCCAATGTCAGCCAGAATGACCACAGGCAAATCGACAGCCTGAGCACTCAATGCGGCTAACACATCAGCGCCACTCAAACTCTCCGGATGGAGATCGAGCACCAGGAGATCTGGCGGGTCCTCAAGGATCATGGTAAGCCCTTCGGCACCGTCACCCGTTGTTTGAACCTCGTAGCCAAAAGGTTCAAGTGTGGCCTGAGCCAGCATCTCGCGCTCATGATCAACTGGATCGATGATAAAGATTCTCTCTTTTGTACTGGACACAGTTTGCCTCTCCATGTTTAAGAAGGAGCCCTACCCATACAAAAGAATTATAACACTGGTCATCTCTGACCGAAACTAGTACTACAGAGTTATTGCTTCAGCTTGACAGACTGCCCAAAATCTCTATACTTTCGTTGTGTTGCATTTTACAACAAATTTATCCCCTGGGAACGAGACGTGAGCGACAGCTTTGAGAATTACGTGACAGTGGGAGAAGCAGCCAAACGTTTGAATATCCATCCCGAATCGGTCCGGCGGTTGATCCGAACTGGCAAGCTTTCCGCACGCAAATTTGCAAACACCTGGCTAATCGAGCGTACGATGCTGGAACAGTTCGCCAACCACTACGATCCACGGCCAGGCAAAAAGGCAACGCTGCTTTAGGACGCCGTGCGCCAGGTATATACCGCATGATGTTCTACGCCATACCGCAGACATGGCGGCCCAAGGAAAGATTAAGTGGATGATCCAATAGTATCGTTGAAAGGTATTCGTGACGGGTTGCTCATCACGATAGGAGAAGGCCAGTGGGACAAGGTCGAAGCATCCCTCTTAGCAGCTATCCAGTCACGTGGCGATTTCTTTCGAGGGGCCCGCGTTGCGCTCCAGGTGGGGGAACGCACAATGAACCGTGATGACATCCGCAAGCTGCGGGACAAGCTAGCAGAACATGATGTGGCCCTATGGGCTGTATTAGGACAATCGCCAGAGACAGCTCGAGAAGCCAGGCGCCTGGAGCTTGAAACAGAGCTAAGCGATTCGGCTCCAGTAGCCACACATGAGCCTGCCGAGTTGCCACCCATCAGCTCTGATGAACAGGGCGACAGCGCGGTATTGCTTAAACATACATTGCGTTCCGGGCGAGTTGTACGACATGTAGGGCATGTTATTGTCATTGGGGATGTCAATCCTGGCGCACAAATCATTGCAGGGGGACACGTTCTGGTATGGGGCCGCCTGCGGGGGACGGTTCATGCAGGTGCAGGGGGTGATGAGGATGCAATGGTTTGTGCCCTTGATATGCGTCCCATGCAGCTTCGTATTGCCAACCATGTTGCCATTGCCCCTGATTCTGGGCAGGCACGCCCGCATCCGGAAACTGCGTTTGTGAGAGAGGGCCAGATCGTTGCTGAGGAGTGGGGATCTTAGCAGTACCCGTTCAGGGGGCAGTCAGTGCCTTGGAGTGCTGTGCTGGTGGCAAGTGAGCAAGTTTGCAAGTACGAAAACGAGCAAGCAAGTTGGGACGAGACATGAAGCCAGGCAACAATATGCCATAAGCTATCAGCCAAACTCTGCCCGTTGAACGCTAATAATTGAGCATTTTCAGAGATGGTTGATGACTCTGTGATATGCGAGGGAGTTATTTGAAAACTGATTACTTTGACAATGACACGTTTTCCTGAGCAGCCAGAATGTGCAGGAGAGGCTCCTTGTGCTTCAGAACGAAGGATCGGCGAAGGATCGACGGATCTGGAACGAAGAGCGCCTCTTTGAGCATAGCAACATCGAGAGGTTACTCAAGTTGACATTGTCAAATTACT
>JAFGMS010000299.1 GCA_016927375.1 Anaerolineae bacterium | reverse complement strand
TGGGCCTTTTTGCCTGCCCCATCACCCAAACGATTTGCTTTTTAATCGTCCATCACTCAAAACTATGCTATGCCCGCAACATCAAACCTCTAAAACACGCTCTGAGCATCGTCACTGGGCAAAGGTGGGAGAATGCTGTACGCTGGGAAGAACAAGAGATGAGGCCAGAGGCATGAGGGATGAGCAAAGAGCAATGAGCAACGAGTAATGAGTAAAGAGCGTGATTTCTTCAAACATAAGCTATCAGCCATAAGCCACATGCCAGAAGGTGCTTCCGATGACTGACCCGATTACCTATTCTCTCCGCCTCGATTCTCCAAATTCGGATGACTATTATCGTGTGATCGCGATATTCGCCGATATGTGGCTGGAGCGGGCCTGGGTCAGGGTTGAGGAGTGCATCGGTGGTTTTCAGGCCTACCGGCGGTCGATGGGGTTGCCCGAGCGCTCATTTGCCGAGTATGCCTTCGAGATGCTGGTACTCGGTGTACTGCTGCGCGAGTATGGCGATCAGGTGGCAGAGCTGCCGGGCTGGAAATCATGGCTGCTGGGCGAGCTGGTCAGATGGCAGAAGCGGCTGCCCTGGGCCGAGGGGGGATTTAAGCAGCTGCGCGGCCGGCTGGCTGCAGTCGGGACGAGGGCGCATCGACAGAGAGGGAGTGCTCATGACGTGCCCCGGTTGCTCAATTGGCTGCGGGCACAGGGGCGAAACGCCCAGGCCGGCAGGCTCGACGAATGGCAGACCTACCTGGGCTCGGTGCAGCCTCAGCGGGCGCACCAGATCGTCGATCAATGTATGACGTTGGCCGATAGTTTTGCCGAGGAGAGCACAGCGGCTCTGGGCCAATACACAGAGGGCGTCGAGCATTTCCTGGCCGAGACTGCTCCGACGTATCGAGGACGCTACGACGCTGAGATGGTTTCCCGGCCGCGGCTGGAATATCACCTGGGCATGCTGGGAACAGAGATCCTCAACCGGGCTTACCGGGAGCGCTTTGTGGCCGCCAAGCGCAAGATCGTTAGCGTGCCGCCGTGCATGAGGGCCCGCCGGGATGAGGAATGTAAGGCGATACAGACGCCTTTGGGTGCCAGGTGCCAGTCTTGCACTCCAAACTGCCGCGTTCACCAGGTCGCCCAGTTGGGCAAGCAGCAAGGCTTCGACGTTCTCATCATCCCCGAAGATCTGGGTGCCTTTGGCTCATCGAAGGGCGGGACGGCGGTGAGTGAGATCGGTGTGGTGGGGGTCTCGTGTATCCTCACGAACTGGGAAGGCGGCTGGCAAACCAACGATCTAGGGACGCCCTCTCAGGGTGTTCTACTCGATTATGTAGGCTGCTCCTATCACTGGCACGATGAGGGCATTCCGACCGATACCAACCTGCACAAGCTGCGGGAGGTGTTGGACTCAAATTCAAGCCTTTCCGAGCATTCAGCTAACATTGATTGGGATATAGTCCAGTGATGTGGCAGAAGCCGGATTGCCGGCATCATGCCGATTCTGACTGGGCCGGATTGGATGGCCTATTCTTGAGGAGCTTGAGGCGGAACGTCTCTTCGCGCTCGCGTTCTTCGAGTGCACTCTCGATGAAAGCAACGGTCTCTTCGTAGTCTGGGATGAAGATATATTGCAGCGCATTAACACGTCGCTGAGTCTTTCTGAGCTCACCAGCCAATCGCCACACCGACGTAACCAGCTCGGACAGCTCGGGCAGGTTGTCCAGTACCTCGCGGAAAGCCGCACTGGCTTCGTCCAATGCTGCTGTGGTGTTACCCAGACTGTAAGGCATCTCAGGCGGCTCGCCGCGCGCTTTAATCCTGGGGAGCGAGACTCCCATGATGCTGCGGGACTGGATTTGAACATCCACAGTTTTATTGACAGCCAGCGCGGCCCACTCCAGATTTTCCTGGCCCATTATCAGCCGGGCTTGCCCCAGGATGTGGTAGGCCGACGACATCAAGTCTCGCATCCGCGTCTGGAGCTCCTCCGCATCGTGTGCCACGCGGATCAACTCCGAGGTCAGAACCTCTCGTTTTTTGTCCAGAATTTCGTACCCTTCGCGGGCAAATTGCAGCTCTTGTCTTATTTGCAGCAAGTTACTCCGCGTGGGCGGGATGTCAAGGCGTGACATGGCTGTCCTTATAGTAGCGTCGAATTTCATCCGGCGTGACGCGGGTGAGCTCCTCTTGTGGGAGGAGGGAAAGCAGATCCCAACCAATCTTCAAAGTCTGTTCGATGTCGCGATTATCGGCCGGCCTCTGATTTACAAACTCATGCTCGAAGGCCTGCCCGAAGGTCAGGTACTGCTGGTCGATGGGTGAAAGCTCCTCTTTGCCGATCACTGAGGCCAGTGAGCGCACTTCCTGAACGTGAGAATAGGCAGCATAAAGCTGCGCCGACAGGTGAGCGTGATCGGCGCGGGTGTAGCCCTTACCAATGCCGTCTTTCATCAGCCGCGATAGGCTCGGCAAGACCGAGATGGGCGGATATATGCCCTGGTTAGACAGGCTGCGCCCCAGGACGATCTGACCTTCGGTGATATAGCCGGTCAGATCAGGTACAGGGTGGGTGATGTCATCGTTGGGCATGGTGAGGATGGGAATCTGGGTGACTGAGCCCTGGCTGGTCTTGATGCGTCCTGTGCGCTCGTACAAAGAGGCCAGATCGCTGTAAAGGTAGCCGGGATATCCCTTGCGGCTGGGCACTTCCCCGCGAATATTCGAGATCTGGCGCAGCGCTTCACAGTAGTTGGTCATGTCGGTGAGGACGACCAGTACATTCATCTCCCGCTCGAAGGCCAGATACTCGGCCAACGTCAGCGCTACACGGGGCGTGACCAGGCGCTCGACGGGGGGATCATCGGCCAGATTGAGAAACATGGCTACATGGGTCAGCGCACCGCTGTCAGCAAAGGCATCTTGGAAATAGTCCGCCACGTCGTGTTTGACGCCCATGGCAGCGAAGACAATAGCGAACTGGCCGGCCCGAGAAGCCGATTCACCCGCCGGCGCGCCCAGTGTAGCCTGGCGCACGATCTGGGCAGCCAGCTGGTCATGAGGCATCCCGGCGCCGGAGAAGATCGGCAGCTTCTGGCCCATCACCAGGGTGTTCATCCCATCGATAGCTGAGACGCCCGTCTGGATGTAGTCACGAGGATAGACACGCGCGGTAGGGTTGATGGGCTGCCCATTGATATCGGCGTAGCGATCGGTCAGCGGCTGGGGCCCGCCATCAATGGGCCTCCCCTGACCGTCAAAGACGCGTCCCAACATCTCCTCGGTCACCGGGATATGCAGCGGCCGGCCCAGGAAACGCGCGCGTGTTTTATCGATGGAAAGGCCGGTGGTGCCGGCAAAGACCTCGACCACCGTCATATTCTCGCCCGTCTCCAATACACGCCCACGACGCCGATTTCCCTGCGGGTCGATGATCTCCACGACTTCATCGTAGCCGACGCTCCCGGCGCCTTCTATCATTACGATGGGCCCTTCGATACCGGTTACACCAATAACTTCCTGCCCACCTTGCGCCAGTATCTCACTCATGCGTACTCTCTCTCCAGTTGGTCCATCTGCACATCGATCTCGCGTTGGATACTGTTAAGCTCAGACAGATCGTCGTTGGCAACTTGTGTCTTCATCCGGATTAAGTCGCCGGCCACCGGCAGGTCATGGATGGCTGTGGCCGGTATGCCCTGCTCGATGATATGTTGTGCCCTCTCGTGAAAATGCAGGATCAGCCTCAACATGTTTATTTGCTTCTCGATGGTCGAGTAAGCGTCTACTTCGTCTAAGGCATCCTGCTGCAAGAACCCCTCGCTTAACAGCCGGGCTGTTTCCAGCGTCAGCCGCTGCTCATCCGGCAGCGCATCGGGACCTACCAGCTTGACAACCTGCTCCAGACGGCTTTCCTCGGTCAAAATCTCCATGGCCCGGGCTCGCATGGTGCGCCAATCCAGGCCTACCTGCTTCTGCCACCACCCGGCCATATCGTCCAGATATTCGCTGTAGCTGTTCAGCCAGTTGACCGATGGGAAGTGGCGTGCTGAGGCCAAGGC
>JAFGMS010000298.1 GCA_016927375.1 Anaerolineae bacterium | reverse complement strand
TCATTCTTTTCATCGATACACGTCTTGCATGTCAGAAGACTAAAACAACAGCAGTAGTGCAAAACTGCATCAACCCGAAAGGTCTATAGTAAGCAAAACAGGGGCAAATCGGCAAGCGAGTCTGCAAGGCAGGTAAAAGAACCCAAGATTGGTGCTGTCTATGGAGAACGAAAAAGCCCTATGGCTCTTGATTGTTGAGTCGACAGGCATACTACTGTTTTGTGATTTCAGATCGAGCATGCTCCAGTGCTTCTTCTGCTGTCTTGAACACAACAAATGCTCTTTCAGGCGAAAATCGTGCCGCAGCCTTCGCCGAGACGCTCACTAAGGCACTCGTGCCAACAAGAATCATTCTGCCATATTTATTCAAATGCTTCTCAAATTCGGTAGTCTGTCTGGCAAAACTGGTTATCCCAGATATGATGTCCCCGAAATTGATAGTAACATTCCTCATATCGTAGATCAGATAGAAGGTGTCATTGACATCCCCAACAATGGGCTGTAGTTCATTCACAATCTCATTTGGTTCATTCCGCACATCGACAGGATTTGCGATTGTAATTAGTACAATGCGGCCACTACCTTTGTCCTCAATTGTGTGTGTCATGCTCTTTGACTCCTTATCGTGAATTGAGCATAAAGACAAAAAACAGGAGGTTTTTTTGACAAAATGCTTTTGGGGCTTATCCCTAACTGACGGCTCCTTCACCAGAAGCTACAATGACAGGCCAAGACCACGCTTCGCGCAAAGCAATGTATCACAATGTACAGAATGGAACATATCCCAAACCGGCTTGGAGAAGACAGATGCCAAACAACAAACTTCTTATATCATGCTTTAGGTTTTTCGCGAATGGGTAATTACCCTAATACGAATAATACAACATCTTATGCAAACAAACTATAGTTGCAGTTCGAAGTGAAGACAAGATCCGTTTGGCAAGTTGATACTGATTGGTACCGGAGACATAGTAGCATGGAAAAAACTAAAATCATTCTCGATGTCGATATGGGCATAGACGATGCGGCCGCTTTAGCCTGGCTGCTAGAGCAAGATCAGGCTGAAGTCACAGGCATTGCGACCGTAGCCGGCAATACGACACCCGAGAACTCGGCGAAGAACGCACTCAGTGTGCTGGCAACTGCCGGGCGAACAGACATCGAGGTGGCCGTTGGGGCCGCCGAGCCCCTTCAACAAGTAGCCAGCCGCATCAGCCGAGCGATTCACGGGCCGGACGGGTTGTGGCTTGCCGGCACTCAAGACTCTCAGAACACCAACAGCCTATCGCGGGATGTCGTCGACTTCTACCGCAGGCAAATCGAGCGGGCCGGCGCCGGGGTTACCATCGTGGCGATGGGGCCGCTGACAAACCTGGCCCTGTTGGCCAAAGCATATCCCGATATCATCCAATGTACCCGAATCATCGCTCATGGCGGTTCCAGAGAACGCGGCAGCCGGACGCCCAATGCCAGCTTCAACATCTGGTTCGACCCCGAGGCGGCGGCCAGGGTCCTGGCCGCCGGTTCATCGCTTACGCTGATCGCAGGCACTAAGAAGTTCGCTCTCAGCCGGCAAGATATCGATGCGCTGCATGATGGTGGAACAGCGCCCGGCCGCTTCCTGGCTGCGCCGCTCCGCCGCTATGCCGACGCCCAGGCGCAGCAGGGCCGAATCGAGACATTCGCGGCTCCGGATGTGGTTGCTGCCGTATATACAATAGAGCCGAGTGTAGGTGAAGTCCAACCAGCGTTAGTGCGGATCGCCCACGGCATCTTTGAGACCGACGTTAACCGCCTGCTGCGCGGCAAAGTCACCATTGGTGTTAAATTGGCGGAAAAGCTGCCGATGATCGCGGATGATATCGAGCTGAGCGCTCTTGCAGACCATCTTCTTGCCGAGCCCAGCATCGATCTGCAAGCTGAGCTGCAAGCCATCCTGGCCCGCGAGCCAGATAATGCTCAAGTTGTCCTCGACATCGATGCGGCCAGGATACATGAGCTGTTCATGCGCCCATTTATACAAACCCGATAGGCTCTGCTGTGAAACCGGCCGGGAAAAAGCAAATGCCCCGGCACCGGCCAGGGCATCTGTAATAATGAACAATCTCGATACGGCAGGCTTAGGACCCGTTGCCATTCTGTGAGGCCTGCTCTGTGACCGCCTCTGCGGACGCTGCTTCTGCAACAACCTCTTCAGACACTGCTTCCGCAGATGGTTCTTCTGCAAGCGGCTTCTCATCGACAGGTGCATCTTCTTCCGCAACAACGTCCCCGGCAGGTGCTTCTGCCTCAGATGCCACTTCTACTGCGGGCGGCTCCTCCTCAGCAGATGTATCGTCTTCCGCATCTGCCTCCTCCGCCGCCATTTCCCCGGCCGGCGTTTCCACCTCGGAGACCATCTCCGTAGACGGCTCTGCAGCAGAGACCTCTGCTGCAGTTGCTTCCGGCTCGTCAGCGTTCTCCGTCTCCAGTATCTCCCGCCAATCTGCTTCAGCATACTCCTCTGAGGCGACCTGTTTCAAGCTAAGACCAATGCGACGCCGCTCGGTATCAATGCGAATGACACGCAGAGTCAGCACCTGACCTTCCTCAACGACCTCACGTGGGTGCTCAATACGACGTTCAGCAAGCTCGCTGATATGGATCAACCCTTCGATTTCAGGATGCTCCACTAAACGGGCAAACACCCCAAACTTGGTCATCTTGGTGATAGTCGCTTGGACCAGTTGGTCCAGTTTGTACATTGTAACTATCGTGTCCCAAGGATCGTCAAGGCACTTCTTGCGACTGAGACCAATGCGCTGTCTCTCGCGATCGATGTTGATAACCTCAACTTTGACCTCATCACCGATCTTGACAACCTCTTTAGGGTGAGATACATGTTCCCAAGACAACTCTGAGAGGTGAACAAGCCCATCAGCCCCACCAAGATCCACAAAGGCACCAAAATCAGCAAGGCTGATTACGCGCCCGGTATGGACCTGCCCAACCTCCAGCGAAGCCAGAAGCTCGGTTCGGCGTATTGCACGCCACTCTTTAGCCGCAGCACGCTCAGAGAGAATAAGGCGGTTGCGGGCACGGTCAACCTCAATGACCTTTACGACGATCTCTTCTCCAATCATCTCCGACCAGCGTTCTTCAGGGGTAGACCCGGTGCTGCGAATCTGCCTCTCACGGCTGACCTGAGATGCAGGGACAAAACCGCGCAGCTTACCGACACGAACAATCAGACCACCTTTGTTATATCCGGCGATCTTGCTGTGGTAAGCTGCACCATCCTTGTGATATTCCTCCGCCTCGATCCAGTCTTGCTCCTCGAGAGCTCGCTGCAGCGAGACCGGCACATGCCCGGTCGAATTCTCGAGTGCAAGGACATAGACAGAGATTGTGTCCCCGATCTGCAAAGCATCTTTGGTCTCTCGCTCGAGTCTGTCAAACTCGCGTCCAGCGATGATGCCTTCTGACTTTACACCGATATCAACAAGTATTTCGCTCTCGGACTTGCCCGCAATGGTACCCTTGACAATTTGTCCTCGTTTGACAGGAGCGAAAACAAGATCGTTGTATTCGTCTCCAGCAGGCACATCACCATTCAGCGCGGCCAGGAACAATTCCTCATCTGTCGGTTCTTGTTCTACAGCCTCGTTTTTGCTTGTTCCAGGCAATTCGGTGTCGGTTGCCGGTTCCAACTCGGGCTGACCGATTGCTCTTTCATCATTATTCATAAAATCCTCAGCGCGGAAACCACCTTCTCCTAAAAAGGTGGAGGGGACGCCATCTCCTTTCTCTGGATGTGCCGATTGTGCGGACTCCTCCATGTTTTTCATGCAGTAGCAACTATTATAGCGGGGTCATGTGTAAATGACCAAAGAAATCCTCACAAGGATAATTTTGACGCCTTCAACTCAGATCCAGGAGCCGTTCATGCATAGATAGAGCCAGCTTTGCACAGGCTCTCATTATCACGGTACAATGCCGACATGCCAAAAGCACGACCGATTATTACTCTTCTAACAGATTTTGGTGAACGCGATGCCTACGTTGGCGTGATGAAAGGCGTCATTCTCAGCATTGTGCCTGATATCCAGCTGGTAGACATCAGTCACCAGGTTGATCCTCAGAATGTCCGCCAGGCAGCAGCCATCCTGGCCAACGTTTATACCTACTATCCACCTCATGCGGTACATCTGGCAGTCGTCGATCCGGGTGTGGGCACAGAGCGGCAGCCGATAGCTCTGGAGACATCACGGGGTATCTTTGTGGCTCCAGACAACGGCCTTCTCGCCTACGTCCGGCTGAGAGAGCCCTCCTCAACACCAGTGCTTTTGGAGGAACCCGCTTATTGGCTGCCAACGCCTAGCAGTACATTTCATGGACGAGACATCTTCAGCCCAGCGGCTGCACATCTGGCATGTGGTATTCCTGTGCGCAAGATGGGAAGAGTTCTCGATACCATCGCAGAGCTGCCTATGGAACCTCTTGAGATAACACCTACCATGATCCGTGGCAAAGTGGTGTATATCGATCATTTCGGGAATCTCATCACCAACATTTGCTACTTGCGCTGGTTAGACTCCAAGATATTGGAACTCCGGCCCTCACAGATGCAGCCTGAAACCACCGTTCCTGTCCGAGTTAGTGCCAAGGAGATCCGTGTGATCGGCGGCCAGCACGTCATCATGAGCATTCATCAGACCTACAAGATGGTGGAAATAGGGCAAGCGGTTGCAATAGTCGGCAGCAATGGCGCACTGGAGATATCAATCAATCAGGGAAATGCCAGCGAAGTGCTTGCAATCCGGGTAGACGACCCAATAACTCTTCACTTTGACTAGAATTGCTGGACAGCGGAAAGGGAAAGCATGGATCGCTTCATTATTCAAGGTGGCACGCCCTTAAATGGCAACATAACCGTCAGCGGCAACAAGAACGCAGCCCTCAAGCTTTTGGCTGCTTGCATTCTGTCTGAGCATCCGATTATCCTACATAATGTTCCTGATATAGCCGATGTCCGCACCATGCTCAGCATCATCAGCAAGCTGGGTGTAAGCGTCGAGAATATAGGGGCAGGAAGCTGGCATATTCACGCAAAAGAACTCACCACTCACATTGTCGACCGTACGCTCGCCTCGCAAATACGCGCCAGCATTGTCTTCGCGGGGCCACTCCTCGCTCGGCTTGGCAAACTTGAAATGTACCCTCCCGGCGGTGACATCATCGGACGGCGTCGTGTCGATACTCACATGCTGGCTCTCAAAGCGTTAGGCGCAGATATCGACATCGAAGATCGCTTCATCTTGTCGGCAAAAAGGCTGCAAGGGGCGGATATCTTGCTCGATGAGGCCAGTGTTACTGCTACAGAAAACACCATCATGGCTGCCTGTCTCGCCCAGGGGACAACAACCATTCGTAATGCCGCTTCAGAGCCACACATCCAGGAGCTATGCCATTTCCTCAATGTACTGGGCGCGCAGATCTCAGGGGTTGGCTCGAACGTCCTGACCATCCAGGGTGTCGAGCAGCTTAGTGGGGGTGAGTTTTCCGTAGGGGCAGATATCATCGAAGTTGGAAGCTTTATCGGGGCTGCCGCAGTCACACATGGGAGGATCCGCATTCACAACGCCGCGCCAGAACATCTGAGGATGATTGCCCTGGTTTACAACCGTCTGGGAGTACACTGGGAGGTCGAAGAGGGCGATATTATCGTCCCGGAATACCAGCCTCTCAAGATCGTTGCTGACATTGGCGATATCATTCCCGAAATCAAGGCACAGCCGTGGCCCGCATTCCCCAGCGATCTCCTGAGCATTGCCCTGGTGATCGCCACTCAGGCCACCGGCACAGTCCTATTCCACGAGTGGATGTATGAGAACCGCTTCTTCTTTGTAGACAAGTTGATCTATATGGGCGCAAAGGCTGTGCTGTGTGATCCGCACCGCTGTCTCATTCAGGGGCCGAGCCAGTTGCGAGGTGAGATGGAACGCATCACCAGCCCTGATATCCGGGCCGGTATGGCGCTGCTGATTGCCGCTTTATGTGCGGAAGGTACCAGCGTTATTCGTAATGTGGCACAAATTGACCGGGGTTATCAGAATGTGGATGGTAAACTCCGCTCGCTGGGTGCCAAGATCGAGCGTGTGGCTGAGGAGTAGCCTGGGCTCATGTTTCGCCTGGCGGCTCGGAAGGGAGGGGCTTCTCTCCTGAAATATCTACCTCATCCGGCTCATCTATGGGCTCTTTTTCCACTTCCTCGTCGATAACATCGAGGAAGCTGGTATCGATCTGCTCGGCGAAAGGTGTTTCTTCTTCGGCTGAACGCAAGGCCTGGGCTGCGACAGATTCTCTCTTCAGAGCTTCGAGATCGCTCATAGAAAGCCGGCGGTTCTTATAACGTGAAGCCATATCAGGGTTTGCAAATGGATCAACAGTGTAGCGCCATCTGCCTGGCCTGATCTCTCTCAGTACTGAACGGCATGCGCTGCATCGTACCGAGCGCCGGACGGAGGGAATTCCTATCGAGCGATGAATGACCTCGTCGAGCTGTAAGCGGCCTTCATGGCAAGCCGGGCAGGTGTCGAGTAAGAATCCGCCATCATAGCGCCGGATTTCGCGCCTTCCGGCAGAACGGCGCCAGATATAAGCGACAAAGCTCATCAAGATAACGCCTCCACCGATCAAGAGGCCCAACTTGAGGGACCCCGGCAATCCTTTGAACGGATTAGGGACTAATGGGGCAGGTTGTTCCGTCAACACCGGTAAGGCAGTTGCAACCGGTTGGGGAGAAACCGTCGTTGTGGGTGAGGGAACGCTTGTCTCAGAAGGCGTCGTTGTGGGTATGTTTGTAGCTGTAGAAGATAGCGTGGGCGAGATAGCTTCTGGTGATGCAGTTTCAGCAGATGGTGAACTTGTCCCCCCCACCAGAACCGGCAATGCCGAGATCTCTAAAGCAGGGTCCCAAAACACCAATGAAGCCCAGAGCCAACCACCGACACCTCCGGCCAATTCAACCGCAACCCAGTCTCCCTCAGCATTCCTCTGAACAGGGTAAACCACATCGTCATAAAAGAGACTGCTTAAGATCGGTGAGCCGAATGATGGTTCCTCCCTGACATATAAGACCTCAACAGCCACGCGCCCGCCTCCAACCGGTGGAGGAGATAGTGTAACCGTAGGAAGCGGGGTAGCAGCCGGCGGGGGAGGTATGGGGGAGGCCCCCCCCACCAGCGTTGGTGTCATGGTTGGTGTTTGAACAAAACCCCGAAGGGGCGTTGCTGTCACACTGGGCGTCACGGCTATTGTGGAATCTAGAACCGGCATTTGACGGGAGGAGGCCGCAAGCGCTACAGGTGTTGAAAGTGCCACCAGCAAAAACACTACTAATAGACAGGTCCTCCACAGCAGTTTCTTATCCATACATCTACCAGCAAGTCCGTGGCGAAGTAAGAATGTCAATCAACTACCTCTTCAACTGGGGGCAAAGCCGTGTCATCTGTTGCGGCTTGTTCCTCTGTTGATGGAATAATAGCCTTGATAAAACGATCCACGAGTGTCCACAACACATTCTGCTGAAATCCGACTATCAAACACAGTGCATACAACGACAGTCTCACAGGAATTGTCAGATTGAAGTCGCCCGAAGCTGCTACACTGGTCAAGACCCAACCACCACCCCGCACGATGAAGTAAGTACCAACACCCAACGCAATTCCCATAATCGGATTGGTCACATACCACATGGTATGAATCGGGTCAAAGTCACGTTTCTTGGTGATATGCTTGTTCAATACCCACAAAGCACCAATAACACCTCCCAGGCCTCCAACCAGGCCGGGCAGCCACGTCTCCGCCATCCACTCCGGAACGAACTGCATGGCAAACGTATGCACCCGATCTGTGGTTAATGAACCAGTGGATAAGAGAACCAGCCACAATACAAGGTAGGTTGCTAACCACACCCCTCTGGTCCGAGACCACTGGCGAACCTTTTCTTCCAGCCTTAATCGCGACTTGACTTCCATAACCAGCTTTTCGGCATTGTCAAAGTTTTCAGGACCGGACAGCAGCAGCTCACGGGCCTTCTTAAGATAATCGATGGCCTGTTGTGTGGTGTCGAAATGTCCCCTCACATCGTTCACTACAAGGTCATATGTCGCGTTGATCTCATCCCACAGTGCATCGATACGCTCCTGCGTGATGAGCGTTTTCGCTAATGCCTCGTTAGGCGGTAGTTCTGAGCCGCCACCCACCTGCTCTTTGTAAACCCGCCTCTCTTCCGTGGCAAATGGATCATGGATCGGGATACTTTGAGGAATAGACCAGGGAGGCGTGGCCGGTGTAGACAAAACAGGCTCGATTGCAGGAGCAACAGGGCCGGCCAAAACATCCTCTGCCAGTTGGCCTTCAGGTGGTGAAATGGGTCCACCTATAGGTTCATCAGGCTCGTCAAGAGAATCTGGCAGCACTTCAACAATGGAAGGCAATGGTTCCGCGGGCGGAACCTCGATAATTCCCGGCTCGACAGGCGTGACAGTCACACCTGCACTGATCCCGGGCATAGCTGGAGATAGATCCTCAGCCGTCTGTACAGACGTTGCTTCTTCGGCCAGCAAATCGGGACCCCTCTCCTCAAGAGTTGGCGTTGGTCCTTCAGGATCCGGCTGATACCCAAGCTCCTCAGGACTAATGTCACGTGGCGGCGGCTCAACCTCAGCAGGCTGAGGATCGGGCTGAGAGATGCTCGGAGAAGTCTGAACAGATCCGGCTTTAGCAGTAAATGGTTGAGGGCTGCTGGTATCATCCATATCGAAGGGATCATTGCCGCCCATGGCAGCCAGGTTATTCTCACCGCCAACAAGAATATCCCACCCTTTACCTTCTAGAGTAGGCCCTGAGGATTCTGTACCCTCGTCTTCTGTGTTCTTTTTATCGTCCATTGGATCACTCATGGCTGGCAATGACCTCCGCTAATCTACGATACGCTATAGCCCCTTCATGCTGGGGATCGTAATCAATCAATGACTGGTTGAGAACGGGTGCTTCGGCAAACTCGACACTGTTCTTGATAATCACATCAAATACCTTCTTACCGAATACCTGCCGCAGCTCACGGACAACCTCCGCCGCATGTTGGCTGTTAGGATCATACATAGTAGGAAGCAGTCCCAGTAGCCGGAGCTGAGGATTGAGCCGCCGCTTAACACGCCAGATGGTCTCCATCAGGGCACGCACCCCCCGCATGGCCAGGTAGTGGCACTGCACCGGTACGATGACATGGGTGGCAGCCACCAGACCATTCAATGTCAACAGTCCCAGACTGGGCGGTGTATCTATGAGCATGAAATCAAAAGGGATACGATTGCTTTCTATTGCGTCCAGAAGACGATAGGCCCGCCGCTCAGCATTGATTAGATGAAGCTCGGCAGCGGCCAGGTCCACACTTGCGGGCGCAATTGCCATTGTATCCCGGCCGGCAGGGCGCAGTATTCGAGCCAGAGAAGCCGTCTCATTGATCAGGAGCGAATAGACGCTTCGTGGTAAGTTATAGGGATCCAGGCCATATGTTGCCGTCAACGCCGCCTGTGGGTCTAGATCAATCAGCAAAACGCGTTTCTTCATTGCATGCAGCGCCGAACCCAGATTGGCGACAGTAGTTGTCTTGCCAACACCGCCTTTCTGATTGGCAACTACGATGATTTTGGTCAAGGCGATCTCCCTTGATTCAAAAAGTAGGCCCGTCGGGATTATAGCACATGTTAAAACGGAACAATAATCGTTTGATTCAGGTTTCATTGATGCTGGTGTTGTGCTACTTTAGCTTGACTCACTTACTCGCTCAGGCTATCATCCTCACGTGCGCAAAAATGAACTGCTGGATATGTTGTCTATATCTCACACTGGCTTGCTGGACACGCTCACAGGTCTGACTCCTGAGCAAATGTCCCAACCAGGCGTGACTGGGGTGTGGTCAGTGAAAGACATACTGGCTCATCTTGCTGCCTGGGAAGCCGAGGTTGTTAAGGCGCTCAACCAGGTTCAGAATCGGCAGGCGCCCTCTATGCTAAACATAGAAGACATTGATGAGTGGGATGAGGAACAGTACCACATCAATGTTGAGCGCCCGCTGGAGGTAATTCGTACCGACCTTGCAGGTGTTCACAAAATGCTCCATCATATGATTGAGGATTTTGACGAACGAGCCCTGATAGATAATCGACGCTATCCCTGGATGGAGGGAGAGCCGCTCTGGTTTCTTGTTGAAGATGCCGTCATATTGCACAAGCAAGAACACGCTGAAGAGATCCGTGCCTGGCGCGCAAAAGAGAAGTTCTGATATTTTGCAGCGCAAATAGAGGCCTTGGTTGTTACAGACATCGTCATACATTCATGGTAAACAGGAGTGAAAATGAGCCGGGTAGTTAGAGTGGATGGTCCAGGCAAAGCGAGGAATCAATTGATGCGTACATCGGCTGAGGTTATTCGCCATCTCAGCCAAAAAGCCAAGCTCGATGAAGAGGCCCGCGATCTGGCTGCGCTGCTGGTCTATTGCCTGAGAAAAATCGATGAAGGCATCGATGATTCGGCCCTGGCCTGGGAAAAGCGTGATTACTGGGTCAAGGCTGAGCAGTTCAGGGCACGTTGGGCATGGGCAGGAAAGGCTGCTGATGAGCTGAATACCGTTGTCATCCACGGAACCTGGGAGCAACTGCCGGGAGTATTAGCCGGGTTGCTCCCTCATTTCACGGAGATCAGAATCGCCAAACTCACTCGCAGCCCCAGTCTATGGCGTGGTGCTTACCAGCGTTTATTAGAGGAATGCGTACCGGCCAGGGAGGCATGAGTTGATGCAGACACGCTGGGCTTCATTGACATTAAGCGTGGTGGTACTTCTCCTGCTTTTCTCTGCTTGTGGCAGTAGTAATCCTCAAGCAATACAACAGACTGTGCCAACAAGCGAGGGAACAGCCGCGATCTCACTAACAGAAGAAGCTACGCCTCTCCCAACTACAACCCCAGAACCCTTTTCGGATGGTGGCCCCTGGGAAATCAACTTCATAACAGCTGACGATGCTACTCTCTATGGAATACTCTACGGTCAAGGCCAGACAGGTATCATTCTGGCTCCAACGTATCCGGGTGGCAGTGAGGGTTGGCGTCCTTTTGCAGAAGAAATCGCCGAACAGGGATATCGTGTGCTTACCTTCGATTTTCGGGGACAGGGGAAGTCCGAGGGAGATCGCAGCATCGCTGACGCCTCAACAGACCTTGAGGCTGCTATTACTGTACTGCTCGAAAATGTTGCCGACCGTGTTGTTTTAATCGGCGCCGGATTAGGTGGCATGGCCGCCATTCAGGTAGCACCTCACAATGAGGACGTTATTGGTCTGGTTGTCATATCGAGTCCACGAGTGCTCGAAGACCTGGAGATTGCTGATAAAGACCTCTCTGACTTAGATGTTCCCAGCCTATGGTTAGGAACACGCAACGATATGGTCCATAACGTCGAGGATATGTATGACATATCAGGGAGCAGCGATAAGGAGCTCTGGATCTACGAGGGCAGCAGTCTTCATGGTACATTCATTCTTGAAGGCGCCGATGGTCCTGATCTTGAGCGGCGCTTACTGGAGTTTGTCATGCAGGTGACTGGCGATTAGTCCTTTGTGCCGCCATAGAGCCATTCACACCGAGCACGGTAAACGTCTCGCCCGAGGGAGGATATATAGATGCAGATAACAGCAGACTTTCTCTCACTTCTGGCTCAAGCCTTATTAGTGATTGCGCTGCCGATTGTCATTGCGGCGGGCATCCAACATCTACGAGTGATGACAAAGCAGTTGCGCTCCCAGATGGATCAGGAGAGACAACAGGCCATCGATCGGGCAGTCAGTATAGCTGTCCAGCTTGCAGAGCGGGCCGGCCTGGTCGAAAAACTCATCAGCTCAGAGAAACGCAAGCACGCCATCGAACTTGCCGAGGAATTCCTGGCGGAGCGCGGGGTCACACTTGATCTGGACAAGCTGGTTACCCTGATCGAAGCTGAGGTACAAAAACAGTTTCACAGCCCTACGCCTCCCGCAGACACCCCCCAAGCCCGGCAGGAGCTGATTGACGGCGCTGTTAACTCGGCGATTATGGCGGCTCAGCAAAGCGGGCTGGCCGGGCTGATCAAAGATATCGGTACAGAGAAGAAGGCCTATGCCATGCGAATGGCTACCGAGTATCTTGCCCAACACGGCATTGGCATTAATGAGCAGCTCTTGAGTGGGCTGATTGAGGCGCAGCTGTTCAGTATGACAATAAATGAGCAGGTCTCCTCAGGGACATTGTCAGGCTCCACTCCAGTTGGAGGAACAGGTGTGGCCGGTGCCCCTCCCGGCTAAATCTGTTGCCCGTCTGTGCGTGGTACCGTGGTACAATGAGAACAGCCCGTTTACCTGATGGAGGCTTACATCATGGATACCCAATCTCAGCCTGATTTCCGCCAACGTCCTTCCTTGCAAGCTCGCAACCTCAAGACGGCTGCCCGCTTCAAACGCGAGGCGTGGTGGCAGATCACTTTCCCGGTAATTGCTGCCGCTTTCTTACTGATAGGCGGCATGGTAGCCTTGTTTTACCTGACTGGCGCATCTGGCATATCGACTATAGCTGATTATTCGGTTATTCTGCTGAGCATCCCCGCTCTAATAATTGGCCTGGTAGTTCTGGTAGTTACCATTGTCCTGATCGGTCTAGTCATGCTCCTGATCCAGCGCATCCCTCCCTATACCTTTGTAGTACAAGGTTATTTCGAGAAGATACATAATGGTGTTGTAGGTTTTATAGGCAAGATTACCGGAGCTCTGATCAGCATTCTTAGCATTATTTCCGGGATCAGCCTATTCCTTAAACAACAAGCAGGCACATCTAACAATAACAACGAAAGCGCATCCGGCCCTACGGAACCAGGGGCTGGTCCGGACTAGTATGTCAGCGAGAAAAATCCATGACAGAGAATGAACAGTCGATTGTTCCGGCCGATGAAGGTTGGCGCTCCCGCACTATTTTGACGGGAGGACTCATTGGTGCAGTTCTGGGGTTGCTATCAGCCTACCTGTACGTCCGTACGGCTGAAGAGACTCATAGATCAGGAGAGGCACCAGAGGCGCCGGCGACAGGGGAGGCAGTCAAACTGGGCGTCACGCTGTTGACTATTATGCGAACTATCACTGAGTGGGGTAGAAGATAACCACAAACACCATTCCCGGACCATGAACACGGCCTACCAGGCCGTGTTTTGTTTTGCCGATCAACCATCAGGCTGGCTACAATCTGGGCTATGAGGCAAGAGCAGTGGGTCAAGTCACCAAAAGCTGTTTTTCGTGTAGTGTCGATATGGCTGCTACGAGTAGGAGTTCTCACTGTCATTCTACATGCCACACATCATCCGCCACTCCATGTCACCACCGGCCCCCTACAATCTGTCGAGACCCAACATCCTATCACCTGTGTTCACACCCGTCTGACTGACGAAGTAGAAGAATGGAAGATCCAGCGCAGCCTTCAAATGGTGCGGGAATTAGGGGCAACCACGATCATCGAGTTCTTCCCTTGGTCCTATATCGAAGAAGAGGAGGACCAGTATCGCTGGGGGCACTTTGATCGCGTTGTCAAGCATGCACGAGCACAAGGCCTGACCGTCATAGCACGCGTTGGGATGGTTCCCGCATGGGCGCAGCCTGAGGGAGATTCTCCTGATGCCAACCTCACGATGAACCTTCTCACCCCTGAGCACTACGCCGATTTTGCTCGCTTTGTCGAAGAATTTACCCGTCACTACAAAGGGCAAGTCGATCACATCATCATCTGGAACGAACCTAATTTGACCTTCGAGTGGGGCTTCCAGCCGGTTGAGCCGGAAAATTACATCAACCTGCTGAAGCTTGCCACACCAGCGGCACGACGCGGCAACCCGGACGTGATCGTACTGGCCGGGGCGCTGGCTCCCACGCTGGAACCGGTCGGCAGCCAATATGGAATGAACGATCTCGATTACCTCTCCAGACTTTATGGTCTGGGCTTCAAAGATTACTTCGATGTCCTGGCCGCACACACCTATGGCCTTAAATTTCCTCCTGAGGAACCGCCGGCCTCCGATGTCCTCAACTTCAGGCGAATCGAGCTGCTTCGCCAGATCATGCTGGATAACAATGATGGCGATAAGCCGATCATCATTACCGAGTCGGGTTGGAACGACCACCCTCGCTGGACCAAGGCCGTCAGCCCAGGGCAGCGTATCGTCTATACCATCGATGGCTTTGAGTATGCTGAAGAGAACTGGCCATGGGTTGAAAATCTGTGTTTGTGGGCCTTTCGCTACCCCAGGCCGGTCAACAGCTATCCGGACTACTTCACACTTGTCACGCCTGACTTCGCCGCCAAGCCAATCTACCACGAGCTGCAAGCCTGGGCACGGGGATGGGAACGGTGAGCCAAGAATTGAATCAATGTGCGATCCACAAGGCCGGGTGATCACGAACTTGTAGTCACCCGGCCAAGGTACAACTCACTTTACAAGCAAAGCGCTTTCATTGAAAGCTTACGGATTGCAAAACTCTCTCAACATCATCTAATGAAATCTCATCCACGAAGTAGAACCCCATGGTATTCACTGCCAGCCCATCAGGAAGGCTCAGAGCTGCACATGTGCCCACCAGACCAATACCCTCCCCATAGATAAAGACATCGCCACACGTATAGATCAAACCCTGAAGCCCGTCAGCTCGCTCCACCACTCTTAGTGGTTCAACCGGAGAACTCTTACCGACAGCCCACTGAATGCTGTATTGTTGGCTCTGTTCATCAACGGACCAGTCCAATATCGCTGTGGGCGAAGCTTCACGCCCCACTTGCAAATTACTGGAAGCACATCCGGCAAAAGTACTTCCCCCACCTTCACGCATGACTGACCATTCAACGAGTGTGCCTGTCGGATCATAATCCTGCTCCGGCCATTCATTGTACACATACGTGACTTCTCCTGACAGCGGCGGAAACTCGAAGCTCACCCTCAACTCAGGGCTGGTCAACGCCATCCAAGCATCAGAACTCTCTACCGGAGCAGCCGGCTCTGAAGTAGGAGATGATGCTGTTTCGGGCATCGCGCCCAAGCTAAGCACAACGGTCACATCGCCCTGGCATGGTAACAACGTTGTTCCCCCAAGTGGGTCTTGCGAAATCACCGTACCAGGCGCAGTGGTAGAATCGTATTGATTAGTCCAAACGGGCTGCAGACCCAACCCTACAAGCATCCCCTCGGCCGCCGCCTGATCGAGGCCAGCCACCTCCGGCACAAGACACTTCTCTTGTGCTGCGGAATCTGTCAAAGGGATCGCGGAGTTTTGCGTCGATGTCAAAGCAACACCACTACACCCTATAAGGCCAAGTCCTAATACTGCAAAAGACAAAACCTGCATGATAGTCTTCTTCATGTCATCCTCCTAAATCGAATTGCGATAATCGGGGGTCAAAAACTATAGAAGTATCAATATATCAGTCCTGGTGTTACCTTTTTTGGCTCTCCGGGATTTCGCGGGGAAGGGCCATATATAGGTGCTCCGATCAGGCAAATCGGCAATAACCCTCAAGGTCAAGATA
>JAFGMS010000030.1 GCA_016927375.1 Anaerolineae bacterium | reverse complement strand
GCGATGAGGTATGGCTCCTGGACCTCCCCAAGATAGTGAAACAGTCGCAACCTTATCGCCCGGTTGAAGTCTTTGTGGTTTGATCATCTCGACACCTGTCTTATGGCCGTGAAAGAATGGTCCCGTGGGCTTGTCTCGGTATGGCGTACCTGAATGCGCACAACAATTATCCAACCATCAATTCTTCATGCTTTCCAGCACGCCAATGACCTCATCCCGCGTCACGTCCCTGACAATCACCGGCACGCCGATCCCCTTGAGCAGGATGAAGTGTGTTGTGCCGTCGCGCCACTTCTTATCGTGCTTCATCGCGTCCCATATGTCGGCCGGTTCGATACCCGAGAAACGCGTTGGCAGCTTCGATGCTTCAACTGTGCGCTCGATCTGCTCGGCCAGCTCCGTCTTGCACAGCCCGTGCTGAGCCGAGAGCCGTGCCGCCGCCACCATTCCCACCGCCACCGCCAGCCCGTGCTTCCATTCGAAGTTGCTGACCTTCTCGATGGCATGACCGAAGGTATGGCCCAGGTTAAGGAAGGCACGCGGTCCGTGCTCCAATCGATCTTCTTCAACGAGCTTAACCTTCACTGCTGCCGCGCGCCTGATGGTTTCCTCGGCCGGATCCAGGCCGCGTGCCAACAGGTGAATAAGCAGAGGCGCGTCGCCAATTATCGCGTTTTTGAGCGCCTCAGCCAGCCCACAGCGCAATTCGATGTCGGGCAAGGTCTTGAGCACATTGGTGTCGGCGAAGACGGCCAGCGGGTCTTTGAAAGCGCCGACTAGGTTCTTGCCTTGCGACAGATCGACGCCGACTTTACCGCCGATGCTCGAATCGACCATGGACAGCAGCGTGGTTGGTGCCTGGACGAGGGCGACGCCGCGCATGAAGGTCGCTGCCGCAAACCCCGCCATATCCCCGATCACCCCGCCGCCCAGCGCGACAATCAGCGTGCTGCGGTCGGCGCCCGCTTCGAGGAAACTCGTGTAGATGGTCTCGACCGTTTCCAGCGTCTTATACTCTTCGCCGTCCGGTACGGTGATCAGGTGGCCGCCCGGCAGCTGCTTCACCAGCTCTTCGCCGTAGAGGGGGGCGATGGTGGTGTTGGTGACGACCACCACCCGCGCAAAGCCGCGCTCATCGGCAAACCCGGGCAGCTCCTCGCTCAGAGCGCCGGGCTTGACGAGCATCGGGTAGGAGCCGTTGGCCCCCTGCACGGTTAATGATTCTCCCATAAACGAACAACCTCCTCGACGACCTGCTCAGGGCTCAATGGCGTGGTATCGATGCAGTACGGCAGGCTGTTGTAGTGATCGGCCCTGGAGGCCAGCAGCGCCGCCACCCGGTCGGCCACGAACAGCGGACGGGATGGATCTTCGCCGACTCGCCGGACGATCTCGTCCAGGTCGCAGGTCAGGCAGACAACCAGGTTGCGCGTAACGTAGGCCTCGCGCACCTTCTCGTCGAGCAGCGCCCCGCCGCCCAACCCGATCACCTGCCCGCTCCCGCCGCCGATCTCCAGGCACACCTCGGCTTCCAGCTTCCTGAACGCCGGTTCACCTTCCTGGGCGAATATCTCAGAGATGGGCTTGCCTGCTCGCTCGACGATCACCTCATCGGTGTCGACGAACGCCATCCCCAGCCGCTCGGCAGCCAGCTTCCCGATGGTGCTCTTGCCCGTCCCCATGAAGCCTGCTAACGCGATATTGGACATTTGATATTTCGTATTTGACATTGGTAGATAGCTCTTAGCTGTTAGCTCTTGGCTTTTAGCTTTCGACCTTCGACTTGTGATCTTTACGCTCGTTACGGATATTCATCCGCGGGTATTATGCAGATTTCAATCTGCGAACCTAACTACGACTCATAACTTCGAACTCAGTGCTGTTGTTCAATCGTCAATTGTTGCTTCACTCGTATCCGAACTGCCACGGCACATTATCCATTGGTAAATCATCGAGGCGGCTCTGGCGCAGGGCTGCCAGGCGCGGGCGAAGCTCATCGAGGCTGTCGCCGCCCAGCTTGCGCAGCAGCTCATCGGCCAGCACCAGGGCCACCATGGCCTCGATCACCGGGACGGCGCGCGGCGTGGCGCAAAAATCGCTGCGCTCGTAGACGGTCTGCGCAGCCTCCCCGCCGGCCAGATCGACCGAAGGCAGCGGTTCCAGCGTCGTGCTGATCGGCTTCATAGCGGCGCGGACGATCAGCGGCTCGCCGGTCGTCATCCCGCCTTCCAACCCGCCCGCGCGGTTCGATGCCCGCGCCAGGCGCCCGTCCTCTGCCAGCATGATCGGGTCGTGGACCTGCGTGCCGGGCTTGCGCGTGTTGGCAAAGGCCGGCCCGATCTCGGCGCCCTTGATGCTGGGGATGCTGCACACCGCGCCTGCCAGCCGCCCGGTCAGGCGGCGGTCGTAGTGCACGTGCGATCCCAGCCCGGGCGGAAGCCCGATGGCCACCACCTCGATCACCCCGCCCAGTGTATCTTTGGCGATTTTGGCCTGCCGGATGGCCTCGCGGAAGCGCTCTGATGCCTCCTCGTCGGGGCAGCGCACGTCTGATGCTTCGGCGGCGGCAAAGCGGGCCGGGTAATCAGGCGGCTCGATGAGCGTCGCCGCCTCCCCACCGATCTCGGTCACATAGCCCCCGACGGTGATCTCAAACGCATCGAGCAGCCGCCTGGCGATGGCCCCGACGGCTACTCGCATGGCCGTTTCGCGCGCGCTGGCTCGTTCCAACGCCAGCCGCAGGTCGCGGTAGCCGTACTTGGTCGCGCCGGTCAGATCGGCATGGCCGGGGCGCGGCACGGTCATCGGCTCGATGTCCTTGGTGGCCCAGTTCTTCCAATCGTGGTTCTCGACGATCAGGCCGATTGGCCCCCCGGTCGTGACGCCGTCCATCACCCCGCCGGTCAGGCGTGCATGGTCCTTTTCGATCTGCATACGTCCCCCGCTGCCATACCCCTGTTGGCGGCGGACAAGGTCTTTATCTATGTCGCTCGATGAGAGTGGCAGCCCGGCCGGCATCCCTTCCAGTATGCCTGAGAGTAGGGGGCCGTGGCTCTCGCCTGCGGTCAGAAATCTCAACATTACGTCCTCTCCGAGGAGTTTACAGTTCACAGTTTACAGTCAACAGTTCTTTTAGCTCGGCACTGGCGGCGCGGTCGGATGGGTGTCTTGTTTAATAAGATGGCCATCTTATCGAATAATCTCGACTTCTTATCGCATAAGATACCCGTCTTATCGCGTAAGCTCGACGTCTTATCGTATAAGATGTCTGTCTTATCAAACAATCCCGACATCTTGTCGTATAAGACGTCCATCTTGTCAAATAATCTCAGCGTCTTATCGTATCAGATGTCCATCTTATCGAAGTGCGTCGTCATGCTGTCACATAACACCACCGTGTCTCTCGCTCTGTACCGGTTAGGATACATGAACCTTCGCCCTATGGATTCCCGCTTTCGCGGGAATGACAATGTTGGCGCTGGTTGATGCTCGTTACGGATATTCATCCGTAATGGGTAGTGTGCAGATTTTAATCTGCAGGCCTCATGCTGCTTAACCTGACCCATTCAGCTCTCGTGTCTGGGAGGCCTGTCCGGATTAAAATCCAGGAAATATCGGTTACGGATACATATCCGTAACCAGCGAAGTCTCCCATCGTATCCGCCTTCTCCGTAGGGCGAACAACTGGCAACCAATCGCTTTGCCCGCTTTATGCCTCAGCGCGAACAAGATGATACAGCTTCTTGCCCTTGCGCAGCACGATCACCCGCCCATCGATGGCATCGGCCGTTGTGACAGCCTGGTTCACGTCCTCGACGCGTTGGCTGTTGATGTACAACCCGCCGTTCTCGATCAGATTGCGTATCTGCTTCTTCGATTTGTCCAGCCCGCACAACAGCGCCAGCTCGACGATACCCATGCCTTCGCCGCTCAGGTCACTCTCTGTAATGCTGCTCGATGGCACTTCTGAGAAGATATCGAGCAGGTCGTCGGCGCTCAGCCCCTGCATGTCGCGGTCGCCGAACAGCACGCCGGTGGCGGCCTGTGCCGCGGCCAAGCCTTCCTCACCGTGCACATTGCGCGTGACCTCTTCGGCCAGCCGCGTCTGGGCGGCGCGCCTGTGCGGCTCGGTCTCGACCAGCTGCTCCAGCTCGGCGATCTCCTCGCGGCTAAGCAGGGTGAAGAATTTGAGGTACTTGATGGCATCATTGTCGTCGGTGTTGATCCAGTATTGGTAGAAGCGGAACGGCGACGTGCGCTTGGGGTCGAGCCACACGGACCCGGCCTCTGTCTTGCCGAACTTGACGCCGCTCGATGTGGTGACCAACGGGACGGTCAGTCCGTGGGCCTTGCCACTGGCGCGCCTGCGCACCAGGTCGATCCCGGCGGTGATGTTGCCCCACTGATCGCTGCCGCCCATCTGGAACGTGCAGCCGTGATCCAGGTGCAGCTGCAGGAAGTCGAAGGCCTGGAGCAGCATGTAGCTGAACTCGGTGAACGAGATGCCGTCTGCGCTCTCCAACCGCATCTTGACCGATTCCTTGGCTATCATGCCGTTGATGGTGAAGTGCTTGCCGGTATCGCGCAGGAACTCGATCAGGTTCAGTTGGCATAGCCAGTCGGCATTGTTGAGCAGCAGGGCAGGGTTATCGATGCCCTCGAAGGCCAGGAAGTGAGCCAGCTGCCCTTTGATGGCCTCCAGGTTGTGCGCCAGCACATCCTCGGAGAGCAGCCGGCGCTCCTTGGTCTTGCCGCTGGGATCGCCGATCATGCCTGTGCCGCCGCCGGCCAGCGCGATGGGCGTATGGCCGTAGCGCTGGAGGTGCACCAGCACCATGATCGGCAGCAGCGACCCGATGTGCAGGCTGTCGGCCGTCGGGTCAAAGCCGATGTAGGCCACGATCTTCTCTTTGTCCAACACTTCTTCAGCGCCCTCAGAGATGTCGTGGATCATCCCCCGCCAGCGCAGCTCGTCGACTAGATTTCCATTGGTAGTAGCTTTCATGACGTTCGTGTCTCTCTTCTTTCTTTTTTATCCACTAATTTCACCAATTCCACTAAATGTCCTTTTAATTTGTGGAACTCGTGGAATTCGTGGATCGATCTATGTTTCCTTCAAAGCGCGCTGCCCCGCTTCCATCATCACGTCGATAGGCGCTTCGACGCCCGTCCACGCCTCGAAGGCCAGGGCACCCTGCCGCACCAGCATCCCCAGTCCGCTGACGGTTGTCGCCACGCCCGCGTCCTTTGCCTGCTGCATCAGGCGGGTGACTGAGGGGTTGTAGACCACGTCGTACAGCGCCGGGCAGGAGGGGAATGGGATGTCCTCCGGCCAGGGCGATTGGTCGACGCGGGGCGACATACCCACCGGCGAGCAGTTGACGATCAGCCCAACCTCTTTGAGCTTGAGGTCGGGGTACAGGAGTGTCTCAGGCTTCAGGTCATCCGGCACAACCTCCATGATGTGACTGACGAATGTGACGCTCGATGCCGACAGATGCTTGAGCGCGTAGACGACGGCACGAGCCACACCGCCTGTCCCCAGGATCAGGCACGGCTTGCCTGCCACATCGATGCTGTGGGCGCGCAGATCGTCGACGAAGCCCTGCCAGTCGGTGTTGGTTGCCACCAGCTTTCTATCCTGCTTGACGATGATGGTGTTAGATGCACCGATCGCGGCCGCCGATGCCTCCATCTCAAGGTTAGGTAAGTGTTTGAGGATGGCCTCTTTGTGCGGCACGGTGACGTTGAAGCCGCAGTAGCCCTCATCGAGCACGCGCTTCGTTTCCTCGCCCAGTCGATCTGGCGGCACGGGCAGCAGGTCATAGGTCCAGTCCAGATCGAGGGCGGCGAAGGCGGCCCCGTGCATGGCCGGTGAGATGCTGTGCCCCAGCGGCCAGCCGAACAACCCAACACGCTCAGTCATCGTTCACTCCTTTGAAAATAGCAACGAGCAATGAGGCACGAGCAACGAGACAAAAGCTTTGTGCTTTGTATGTGCCTACTGCTGTCATAAGTCTCAGCATAACCGGCCTTCGCCAATTCTGTCATTCCCGCGAAAGCGGGAATCCATACGCCGCAATCACTTACAAGCTGCTGCTATTTTCATCCTCTTGGGTGAGCCTTGGCTCATGAGCCACTCCCTTGAAAATAGCAACGAGTTAAAGGCTCTGAAATGTACCTCTCAACAATGATAATCGTAGGTTGGTTGGCAGCGCAGGTACACACGTTTCCTAGATGCACTTTGCTTATCTTGCCGCCAACTGCCACCCAACACTCTGAGCATGTTCATCTCTTTGTGGTGGGGCACCACCCCATGGCCAGATCCCTTGAAAACAGTTGTTAGTGATTAGTTCAACTGCAGCGAGCACCGAACAACAAATCAAAAGCTCTACGTGTACCTTGCCGCGATCGATAGTCTACAGCGTTAGCTGTTGGCATCCGGTGCGCAAGTTTGCAGGTATGCAAATATACAATCTGGCATGGTTTGTTCACGTTTTACATATTTACCTATTTACCCACCACGACTCACGTCTCAAATGTCACATCCATTCCACATTCGCGCCGAGTCCCTGCAGCGTCTCAACAAATCCGGGGAATGAGTCGTTGAGGGAACCGGCCCCGGTGATAGTGGTTGCTCCTTCGGCGTGCAGCCCGGCGATCACCAACGACATCACTATCCGGTGATCGTCGTAGCCGTCTACGGTGGTGCCGCGCAGCTTTTGCGGCCCATCGATGATGAACCCATCCGGGCGCTCCTCGACTTCCGCGCCCATTTTGCGCAGCTCCCCGGCCATCACGGCGATGCGGTCGGTCTCCTTGACGCGCAGCTCGGCGGCCTGGGAGACCGTCGTTCTTCCATCGGCCTGGGTGGCGGCGACCATCAGCGCGGGGAACTCATCAATGGCCCGCACGATCAAATCGCCCGAGATGTCGATACCCTTCAGTTGAGCCCATCGTATGATCATGTCGGCCACCGGCTCGCCCGCTTCTTCTTGTGCCTGTTTCTCGATGTCGATCTGTGCGCCCATAGCCCGCAAGATATCGATGATGCCGGTGCGTGTGGGGTTGATCCCGATGTGGCGCAGCTCAACGCGGCTGCCATCGCCCAAGCAGGCGGCTACCATCAAAAAGGCCGCTGATGACAGGTCGCCCGGAATTGTCATATTGAAGGGCTGCAAAGTGTGCCCGGGCGAGAGGGTGATCTGTTTCCCATCGACCTGCACAGGTGTGCCCATGCTGTACAGCATCCGCTCGGTATGATCGCGGGCCGGGCCCGGCTCGATGACGGTTGTCTGGCCCTCCGCGAAGAGTCCTGCCAGCAGCAGGCAGCTTTTGACCTGCGCACTGGCGACCGGCATCTGGTATGTGACGCCGTACAGCCGGGCCGGCGAGATGTGTAGCGGTGCGCCTCCGCCATGATCCTCGATGTGCGCGCCCATCCGGCGCAATGGTTCGGTGATGCGCCGCATCGGGCGCCGCCGGAGCTGTACGCTTCCGTCCAGCACGCTGGGGAACGACTGCCCGGCCATGACACCGGACAGCAGGCGCATGGCAGTTCCCGCGTTAACGCAATCGAGCGCAGCAGGAGGAGCCTCAAGTCCTCGCAAGCCGCGCCCGTAGACGGTCAATGTGGTAGCATCGCGGCGCTCGATGTCGATGCCCAACATACTCATGCAACCCAGCGTCGCCAGCGTATCGCCTGCCGGGAGCCAGCCGCGCATCTGGCTTGTCCCCTCGGCCAGCGCACCCAGGATCAGGCTGCGATGCGAGATCGATTTATCGCCCGGTACCTGGGTGGCTCCGTGTAGAGCCCTACTTGTATGGACATGGAGGCTGCGAGTTGATATTTGATATTTGATATTTGACATTTGATATTTGTCCGTTTGCATCGATGACGCCAGTTCGCGTCACGATAACCAATCGGCGAGCTGTTCTCTTCACGACTCCCCAACCCCTAACCCCTAGCCCCCAATCCCCGAGCCGGCACCGGCTCACCAACCCGCCGCCCGACGATGGGCGCCAGCTGCCTGACCTTCTCGACCAGCGCCGCGAAGCGCTCTGGTGTAAGCGACTGTCGCCCGTCCGATTTTGCATGGGCCGGGTCGGGATGCACTTCCAGCATCAGCCCGTCTGCGCCTGCCGCAATGGCGGCCATCGAGACGGCTTCTACGTACTCCCATTTGCCGACGGCATGGCTCGGGTCGGCGATAACCGGCAGCGGCGAGATGTGCTTGAGCACCGGGATGGCATTCACATCGAATGTGTTGCGCGTGTAGGTTTCGAAGGTGCGTATGCCGCGCTCGCACAGCATGACCTGCATGTTGCCGTGGCTCAGGATGTACTCGGCAGACATCAGCCACTCTTCGATAGTGCTGCTCATCCCACGTTTGAGCAGCACAGGGTGCTGGCTCTCGCCGGCAGCGTGCAGCAGCGCGTAGTTCTGCATGTTGCGTGTCCCGATCTGAAGGACATCGGCGTACTGGCAGACCAACGGCACCAGCAGCGATTCCATGACCTCGGTCACCACCGGCAGACCGGTCTCTTCGCGTGCCTCCGCCAGGTACTTAAGCCCTTCTTCGCCCAGTCCCTGGAAAGAGTAGGGCGATGAGCGCGGCTTGAACGCGCCGCCTCGCAGGGCCGTCGCGCCCGCCTCTTTGACGGCATGGGCGGTCTCGATGACCTGTTGGCGGCTCTCGACCGAGCATGGCCCGGCGATAATGGTCAGATCAGGGCTGCCAACTCGCGCTCCGTTCAACGGAATTTGGATATCGTTGGGATGGTAATCACGGCCGGCGATCTTGTAGGGATGGTCGGCCGGCATCACGTTCTGCACGCCGGGCAGTGCCATGAATTGATCGAAATCGAACGGGCGGCCCTCCCCAATAGCGCCAATGATGGTATGCCCCTTGTCGTCTGACAGGTGCACATCATATCCCATCGAGCGGACCCGCGCGATCACGTCCGAGACTTCACGGGCGCCGGCACCGGTAGACATTATAACAACCATTTTTCATTCCTCCCTCAATCGACCTGGTTTACACGCCCGATCGACAAACTAAAAGGGCGCTGAGCTTATGCTCTGCGCCCTCGTTTTCTTCAGGACAAGTGTGTGTCAATGCCTCACACCGGCAGAACCTCGCTCAGCACGTGGTCTCCCCCAAAAAAGTAATAAAAGCCGAACCAGGCCCAGGTGTGGGTGTTGGCGATTGCGTCTCGTGAAATGGGAGTGTGAGTTGATGACATCGTCAGCAAAACCTCTACTATACTGCGAACAGCTTATCACATGGCCGGTCAACTGTCAATAAGAAACCGAACGACCCAGCGATTGGCGAACTATGTTCAGTCTGGGATTGCTGCCTGTCGACCAGCGATTGCTTCCGTTTCAGCAATTCCCGGTTTGAGCTGGTGTGTCAAAAACGCACCCAGAAAAAGCTGTTTCACCGCAGAGAGACGACCGAAGGTCGTGGCAGAGAACGCAGAGCAATAACATAAGATTTTTGTCAGCAATTCTTGCGGCAAATCTCCAAAGCGGGAGCTGCTGCTTCCGCTTGGCAGCATCTTGGCGAGACTTTCATAGTCTCCATTTGCTCTCCCGATAAGTGAAGCCGGTGGGTCGAGCGCCCTGCGGTGGTTTTAGAGTATACTAACCCGGGCCGGATGAAAGTGGGGATGCTTGTTCCTTTGTAGATTTTTACCCGTTGCTCAGCACTCGTTGCTCGTTGCTGTAGTTCTCAAGGACGTGATCAATGAAGAGACGAATCTTACTTGTCATCGCTGCTGCTGTTGTGGCTTTCGTTTTGATCCAGCTTCTCTATAGCGGCAGTCCAGGCATGGCGCCTCCTAAAGATGGCTTTGATGTGGTGGCCCACAGGGGCGCTCACGTCAATTGGGAGAAGGGGACCTACGATCTGGCGACGGGCTGCGAGGCCCAGCACATCTACGAGCCTACTCATGGCTACATCGAGAATACACTGGCCTCCATGCAGGCGGCCTTCGACATGGGGGCGACGATTATCGAGATTGATATCCGGCGCACCAGCGATGATCACCTGATCATTTTCCATGATTGGATGCTCGAATGCCGCACCGATGGTGAAGGCGAACTGGGTGAGCATACCCTGGAGGAGCTGAAGAGCCTCGATATCGGCTATGGATATACACCTGATGGCGGTCAGACGTACCCATTCCGCGGCAAAGGCGTCGGGTTGATGCCAACACTGGATGAAGTCTTGCGGGCGTTTCCAAATGGGAGTTTCTGGCTTGATCATAAGGATGGCACGATGGAGACTGCCGCTCTGCTGGTGGATGCTATCGGTGAGCTGCCGCAGGAGCAGCAGGAGCGTCTCTATTATTGGGGCCCCGAAGAGGTCTACGACTATGTCCACTCTGAAGTACCGGCCGTGACCCGCCTGCTCGCCAATCGCCCACTTACCAAGAGATGCTTTTTCCCCTACTTGCTGACATTCGGCCTAGCCGGTTTTCCGGAAGAGTGCCGCGGTGAAGGGATTGGGCTGCCGGCGCAGTATCTCCGGCTGGCCTGGGGCTGGCCTTACCGGTTCCTCCGCAGCGCGTCGCAGGCCGGGGTGCGCTTTTATGTCATCGTTGATTCAGAAGACGATGCGGCTAAGGTGCTGGGTCTCCCTATCGATGGGATCACGACGGACTATATCGAAGTGGTGGGGCCGTACTTCGATGAGTGAGCCTGCTGTTTGCCAATGCAGCGTCTCCTGGAGTGATCCGGTGGCTGTGATTTGCTATATTCCAATAGGAAGGTGCCGTGTTGATGTATACCCTGGTCCGGAAGCTAATGTCTTGATGGCTATGAAGGAGCATTCTCATGGATGTGGCAATCATGCTCGAAGGCCAGAATGGCTTGAACTGGTCGAACTTCAAACGTATTGCGCAAGCGGTCGAGGATTTGGGGTTTGCCGGGTTGTATCGCTCCGATCACTTCACCAACCCCGGCCCGCCGGATGTGGACTCGTTGGAGCTGTGGGTCTCGCTGGCATGGCTGGCGAGCAACACCAGCAGGATCGATTTTGGATCGCTCGTAACGCCGGTCTCCTTTCGCGATCCGGTCTTCACTGCCCGGATGGGGAAGGATATCGATGACCTTTCGGGCGGGAGGCTGCATCTGGGTATTGGGGCAGGGTGGCAGGAACGCGAGCACGAGATGTTTGGTTATGACCTTCTTGACTTAGCAGAGCGGATGGATCGCTTCGAGGAAGGTTTGGAGGTGATATCCCTGCTGCTGGGCAGCGATGGGCCGGTGAATTTCGAGGGCGATTACTACGAGCTGCACCAGGCGATCTTGCTGCCGCCTCCCGCGAGGCCCGGCGGCCCGCGCATCCTGATCGGCGGCAACGGTGAGCAGAAAACCCTCCGTCTGGTATCCCGCTACGCTGATATGTGGAACGGTGTCTACATCACCGCGCAGCGATTCGGTGAGCTGAACAGGGTGCTCGATGGTTATCTGGAGGAAGAGCAGCGCCCGGCCGGTGATGTACATCGCTCGCTGATGACCGGATTGGTCTTTGGCCGGGATGATGCTGACCTGAAGCGCAAGCTGGAGGAGCGCGGCCGGACTGCTGAAGAGCTGCGCAGCAGAGGGATGGTGGTCGGGACGGCTGAGGAGGTGGTCGATCAGCTTGGCGAGATTGCAGAGGCAGGCGCCCAGCGCGTGATGCTCCAGTGGCTGGCCTTGGATGACATCGATGGACTGGAGGCACTGGCGAGCGGGGTGTTAGAGCAGACAGGGCAGGGTAATAATGGTGGTATAGCCAAAGAGAGAGATTAAGCGACACACTTTTCTTTTTGTGAGAGATATGTGAAAACGCCTGGCAGCGAAGCCAGGCGTTTTGCATCTGAGGTTGTGATCGTAAGTTATGCTTTTACAATACAATCAACTGGGCATACTTCGACGCACTGCGGCGAGTCGTAGTAGCCTTCGCACTCCACACAGGTATTGGGGTCGATCACATAGATGTCCCCCTCGCTGATGGAATCGGTTGGGCACTCGGGAAGGCATGCGCCGCAAGCAATGCACTCCTCGGTAATCTTCATTGCCATAGGTTATCTCTCCCATTCTGTTATATAGAGTTTGTGAACCACATGTCTGTTAGGCTAAACCATTCGAAGAAAGATGTCAAATGACAAATATCATGAATTTCCTTGAGAATAGTGCCGAGTGACGCATGCTGAAGTAGAAACTATCAGGCATCTTTAACCGAGAATGGCAATGGGTAGTGCGTCGAGGGCAGTGGGGCACGCGCGGTGGCTCATGGAACATTCCTCTGGATGACGACGGCTTGGAGAGACACAGCATCAAGATACAGAAAGCGAGGTTTGTTGGATCAGGCCGGATGTAAAACGGGTCTTGACGTCCGGATGTGCTTGACAGGCTACGTCCAAATGCTATAATACTGTAAAGAATGAATTCATTAGCGGTTTGGTGCAATGAGAACTGATTGGGGACCTGACATATTCGTCATCGACAAGGGAAGCAGTGTGCCGATCTATGCCCAAATCGTAGATCGCGTGGAGGCGTTAGTGATGTCCGGGAAAATCAAGGCTGGTGATCGACTGCCGTCGATCCGCTCTGTTGCGGAGGCTACACGGGTCGATTACAACACGGTGGCCAAGGCCTATGCCGAACTCGACCGCGCGGGTGTCATCAAGACGGCGCGTGGGGTAGGGACGCATGTCACCGGCGCGATGGATGAAGAAACACTCCGGGCATCACGGCAGGCCAAACTGTACGATGTATTGGAAGGTACTATTCGGGATTTGATGGAACTGGGATACGGTGAGCAGGAAATCAGAGAGGCTTTTAGTGCTGTTCTGAGGGCCTGAGACACTCTTAATGTTCCCTAGAAGAAACGAGGTTACTATGGGAGGCACAAGATCTATCCGTGGGAAAAGGAACCAACTTGAGGCCAAATTGGTCAGCCCGATTTCGGCGCTGATCTTTGGCGTCATTATGACGTTGAGTATCATTGCGGGAATCGTAATGGGCGAGGTGATGAAGCTGCCTGATGGTCTGATCGCCGCTGTGGTCCTTATCCCTAATGTGGTTGGCTTCTACATTCTTTTTGCGCTGCGAAAAGCCGATCAGTGGGAGAAGGCGGTTGTGCTGCGTAACGGCAGGTTCAGGGGATTGTTTGGGCCTGGGCTGTTCTGGGTGATCCCGATTATCGACCAGGTCTCTGAGTGGATCGATCACCGCGTGATGGTCACGCCGTTCAATGCGGAGAAGACGCTGACCAAGGACACTGTCCCGGTGGATGTCGATGCGGTGCTGTTCTGGGTGGTGTGGGATGCCGAGAAAGCCGCTCTGGAAGTGGCTGATTATCGTGTTGCCATCGCCTGGGCGGCCCAGACGGCGCTGCGCGAGATTATCGGCAAGATGGATCTGGCCTCTATTCTGGTCGGGCGCGAGATGATGGATGCCGACCTCCAACATATCATCGATGCCCGCACGACGCCCTGGGGAGTGACCGTACAGAGCGTCGAGATACGGGATGTCATCATTCCGGAAGGGTTGGAGGATGCTATGTCGCGCCAGGCACAGGCCGAGCGTGAGCGGCAGGCGCGTGTCATCCTTGGTGAGAGCGAGGAACAGATCGCGGAGAGCTTCCGAAGAGCAGCGGAGGCTTATACAAACAGCCCGACAGCCCTGCACCTGCGGGCGATGAACATGCTGTTCGAGGGGTTGAAGGAAAAGGGTGCTCTGGTGATCGTCCCTTCCAGCGCAGTTGATACGATGAACCTGGGTGGAATCGCAGGGTTGACATCACTGGCCAAAGATAGAGTTATGGGACCTGACGATAAGGACGATACCTAAGTAATAGGCGCTCGCCAATGTGGCAGGCGGCGGGCCCTATGCGGTTCGCCGCCTGTTTTGCTGGATGGTGAGAACGGTGTCTTTGTAGAATCAATGAGTGCTTGCCTGGTCGGGCAGATGGATGGTGATAAATGGCTGTGGACACAAGGCGACAACTGACTACTTTTGCTGTGCTCCTGGCAGTCTATGCGCTGCTTGCCATGATGACATACCTTGTTGTGCCCCTGGATCAGCTTGTACCTGCACAACAGGTACCTGCCCCAAAAATCTCAATCCCGCAGTGGCAGCTTGGCCTTGCCAGTGCAGGCCTCATTCTCGTTGTCTATGGACTGCTGGGGCTTGCCGGATATTGGTTTGCGCGCCGGTTAGAGCTGCCTCCCATCTATCGGGAAGGGGCAGGATGGCGCGCCTGGCTGCTGTGGCCGATGCTGATTGGTCTTGGGGTAGGCGTGATACTGGTCATCGTCGATCAGCTTTTTGCCACAGCGGGAGCAGGGGAAGGATTTTCCCATCCGGGCTTCCCTTTTTCGCTGATAGCCTCGGCTGCAGCGGGTATCGGCGAGGAGATTATGTTTCGCGGTTTTATGATGGGATTATGGGCCTTTCTGTTGAACCTGCTTCTCCGGCGTTGGGGAGGCACGCGAGCAGCTCTGTGGCTGGGCAATATCATCGCTGCGCTTGCCTTTAGCGCCGGCCATTTGCCTTCTGCCATGTTTCTTCTGGATGTGACCACCCCCGCCGATCTCCCTATGCCCGTGTTGGTCGAGGGTCTCTTGCTCAACAGCTTTCTTGGTCTTGTGGCCGGCGAGCGGTATATGCGCGATGGGCTGGTTGCCGCTATAGGGGTTCACTTCTGGGCCGATATAATCTGGCATGTGGTGTGGCCGCTCTTAGGCTTGAGTGTCTGAAAGGAGGCGTAGTATTTCCTTTGAGCCTGAAACATGTCCAACAGAGAGATAGCAAATTAATGAATCTCAATTATGAAAACTGACAGGGGGAAAGATATGAGCGAGCAGGTAGGTGGCGAAAAGCCGAATATCATCACAGAACAAATTGCGTTGGCCACAAAACGGCCCTTTAGTTTGAAGGTCTTTCTAATCGTGTTGCTGGGAGCAGTCTTTGGGCTCATTGCAGTTATTCCATACACACTGACACTCCAATCTGAAACGTTGAAGGCTGTTGATCCGGGGATGCCTTTGGGACTGCTCTTGGTGATACAGATACTACTAAACGCTGCTGTGTATGGGGTTTTCGTTAGTATTGGGTTACTCCTCGCTAACCGAATTGGCCTGGGATTACCCTTTATCGAAGGCTGGCTCAAGAAAGAGCCTATCTGGGATCGGTTCCCACGTGTGCTTGTCGTTTCAGTGATTGTTGGGGTTGTTGGAGGTCTGGTCATCATTGGGCTTGATACATGGGTTTTTGGACCACCCATGAAAGCGATGCTCCAAAATCTCAACATTACTATTCCGGAAAGCATCCATCCTCCTGCCTGGCAAGGCTTTCTTGCTTCCTTTGAAGGCGGCATTACGGAAGAGGTGCTCCTGCGCCTCTTCGTGCTAACCCTCCTGGCGTGGCTGGGCAGCCTGGTGAGCCATGACGAGCAGGGGCGACCTTCACTGGGGGTGTTGTGGGTTGCCAACATCCTGGCGGCGGTGTTGTTCGGACTCGGCCACCTGCCGGCGACGGCAGCCATAGGGCTGCCACTGAATGGATTGGTGGTTATGCGCGCTATCGTCCTCAATGGCCTGCTGGGAATAGCTTTCGGCTGGCTGTACTGGACACGCGGATTGGAGAGTGCCGTAATCGCCCATTTCTCTGCCGATATTGTGTTACACGTAATCATGGTAGCT
>JAFGMS010000297.1 GCA_016927375.1 Anaerolineae bacterium | reverse complement strand
CAGATTAAGGCAATCTTCCCAACTGTATAAAGTACTTTGCGTTGCACTGCTCGACCGGATACAGATTTCCGCCGCAAAGTACTAGTTGTCCAACATTCCAGCGTGCAAACGTGTTAACGTTCCAACGCTTTAGCGCCTGTCCACATAGGCATGCCGGCCGTACGCCGCTCCTGCCTGACATCCGGCCAGGCGGCTGCCAGCGTCCCGAGCACGAGGATCAGCCCGCCGCCCCATATCCAGTTAACCAGCGGATTGATGTAGACCTTGATCGTCGCGGCAGAGAGATCGACCTGCTCCCAGGCAACGAGCAGCACGTAATAGTCATCGCCGGCCAGGGTGGTGTGGGTGGCCGGGATGCTCACCCGCTGGCCGTCCATATGAACATCGATGCGCGGGGCGAGCTGCGCCACCCGGTGCCCATTGCGATAGGCAACCGCATGAATGCGCATTACCTGGCGACCATCGGTCGCTGCGAAGCGCTCCAGGTTCTCGTACTCCAACACGTAATCGCCCAGCGTGATGGTCTGCCCGGCCGCGACGGTCTGCTGGGTCTCTTGCTGGAAGCCGTAGCTGGAGATGATGCCAATCGCCATGATCACTACGCCGAGGTGGATGGTATACCCGCCATAACGCCGCCGGCTGCGGCCAAAGAGCTTCCACAGTGACTGTGGATAGCTCTCCTTCTGCATGCGGGAGCGAGCCACGGCTCCTCTATGGAATTCGAGCGCAGTGACTGTCCCAGCCAGCATGGCCAGGCCATAGCCCACCAGGGCCAACAGTTGATGCATACCCAGCGCTACCATGATCACAGTGGCAAGAACGGTGATACCTATCGGCCATAAAGCAGCCCGGCCGAGCTGCTTTATGCCGGCGCGTCCCCATCCCACCAGCGGCACAATGCCCATCAGCAGCAGCAAAACGAGGAACATCGGCGCAGTGACCCGGTTGTAATAGCCGGGCCCTACCGAGCTTCTCTCGACTGCCGGGATGAAGCCGGAAAGAACCTCGGTGACCGTCGGCCAGAAGGTGCCAATGGCCACCGCGATGGTAATCACCACAAATACAGAGTTGTTGAGCAGGAACAGCGTCTCGCGCGAGAATAGGCTGTCAAGTTGGCGATTAGCTTGTAGATCATCCCAGCGCCTGACCAGCGCCAGGACGCTTGAGATAATCGTCCCGGCCACGAACAGGAAGAACAGCGGCCCGATGGCGCTCCGCGCAAAGGCGTGCACCGAGCTGAGCACCCCCGAGCGTGTCAGGAATGTCCCAACGATGACCAGCAGGTACGTCACGGCGATCAGCGCCATGTTCCATCTGCGCAGCATACCATAACGTTCCTGCATCATCACCGAGTGCAGGAACGCTGTGCCGGTCAGCCAGGGCATGAGGGCCAGGTTCTCAACCGGGTCCCAACCCCAGTAGCCGCCCCAGCCCAGCACATCGTAGGCCCAACGACCGCCCAGGATCAGCCCAAGGCTGAGAAACAGCCAGGCCGCCAATGTCCAACGGCGGGTGGCCCGTATCCACGAATCGCTGACATCGCCCACCGAAAGCGCTGCAAAGCCAAATGCGTAAGGCACAACGAACCCGACAAACCCCAGGTACAACGCCGGAGGATGGAAGACCATGCCAAAGTGGCGCAGCAGCGGGTTGAGCCCCTGCCCATCGGCCGGCTTGAGCAGCAGCGAGCCGGCAGGTGGGGCGAGGGGTGCCATTCCCTCAAGCACGATCCCCAACATGCCGGGAGCATGCTCGCCCAGGCGGCTAATGCTCGCCGACAGGCCGGACAGGATCGGCGAGGGGGCAAACAGCGCCTCAAGTGTCTCGCCGCCGGGTATCTGCCACCAACGGGTGAAGGGGTTCTCCCAGAATGCCACCAACAGCAGGAAGAAAGCCAGCGTTCCCGTCAACGAGGCAACGACACCCGGCATCAGCGCGCGCTCGTGCCGCCAATTGCGCAGCATGACGGCGGCAGTGAAGGTGCTCATCAGCCACGCCCAGAACAGCAGCGAGCCGGACTGGCTGCCCCACAAGGCCGTCACTTTGAGGTAAACAGGCATCGCGCGCTGTGTTACCGACCAGACATAGGCAACATCGAAGTCCCCCCGCACAAGCAGCACAACCAGTACGAGCGTAGACAGGGTCATCAGCGGCCAGGCGGCAATAGCGGCGTTGCGGGCGCTTTCGACCAGGGCAGTGCTCCGGCGGCGCGCCCCAACGTTAGCAGCGATGGTTGCATAAAGTGCACAAGCGAGCGCGACGTAGAGCAGCAAAGCCCCTAGCACAGCGTTCATAAATGGCTCCACATGAGAGATTTGAGTATTGCGGCTAAATACACCATGAACGTAATTTGCGCTGGTTACGGATATTCATCCGTAACCGGTACTGAGCAGATTTTTGAACTTTCACAAAATAGTCCAATAGCGAGTGATGGCTTGTGGAGACGATATGTCATTCTCGCGAATGAACCTTTACTCTTTAATCCGGTAACCCTACTGTCCATAATCCGCGGTTGCGCCCCCTCTTCCGCCGGGCGGAGAGGGGGCGTCGCCAGGACTAGTAAGGAACTGGCAGCAAAGGGGGTGAGGTTCAACTCGCAATACCACCCACCGCACTATTCTCATGTGCTGCCTCGTTACCGGATTATTTTATTAATGCTCACAAGCGGGAATCCACAGGCTCCTGGTACAAGCGACGTAATGGATTCCCGCCTACGCGGGAATGACAGTGAACCATTACGATAGTTTGCAGACCAGAACTTGGCCTACCTCTCTATTGGATTAAATTGTTCGTGCTCAATAATCTGCAAGCTCTAGGCCGCTCGATCTGACTATCTAACACTTGCGTGTCTGGGGTGCCCGCCGGATTAAAATCCGGCAAACAGGGGTTACGGATACATATCCGTAACCAGCATCAAATGACACAGGAAGATTATCATCCGTGAAGCCCAGCTAACCAAGTTCACCCTCTTCAGAGATGAGAAGATGAACTCCTCTTCGTTCACAAGCCCTCCGCTGCCAGGCAGTCTCCTTCCACCAAATATAAAATATCAAATACCCTCATTCCGGTGCCGCTTCCTCGTAGCGAGTCGGGCACTTGAGTAGCAGGTCGTCGGCATAGAAGATGCCATCATCGCCCAGCCTGCCGGTGACGATGGCTTGAGCCTCGTCTCTCAGCATGTCAGGCCTGGGCTGATCGACCAGGACGACCTTGATGCGCGGGGCGGACAAATTGGTGGCAGCAGCATGCAGCGTGTTTTCCCACTCTTCATTCTGAACGGTGCCTGTCCCCTCCGGAATATCGGCAAGCACAAAGCTCAGTGTGTGGCCGTCATACTCGATGGTGTCGCCCAGCACCACGCCGGAGATACGAGCCTTGCTATTTGTATAACGCTGCTGATTGGCCATCAGGGCATCGATGGTCATAAAGAACTCCTGCTGCAAGCTCAGGCTGCTGATGATCAGGTAACCGGCGGCGGCTGCCAGCACCAGCCCGCCGATGAGGAATTTCAGCCTTGTACCCTTAGGCTGTGTTGGCCGGGCAGTCGATGTATTGGATGGTATCATCGTCAATCTTCCACAGGAGCAATGATGGGCTTACTTTCGGCATCAAATCAAACTGAGCAAGAATGTGGCAAATGGCATGGATCAGGACTTTTCAGATACTAACCGAGGCAAGATAATTTCATCAAAGAGATGCCACAATGCCAGGATGGGATGGTAAAGCATCATTCGCGGTCCGGCATAGCGCATGACGCGGCGCACTTGCTCGCGTTTGTCGGCCTTGTAACAATGTATAGGACACCTGGCGCAAGTAGGCTTGTTGGCCTGGAAGGGACACCTCTCAAGACGCTGCTCTGCGTAAGCCAGCAGCTCTTGACATTCAGGACACAAAGTATCTGGCGAATGATGATGTTGGCGGCAATAGAGCCTGATCATGACCTGAATGGTATACCGTTCCCGCTTTAGGCGATCTCGTGGAATTTGCATCATAATTTCTCGATTCTACCATGCCTGTTGGCCTTCATGCTTGAAAATAGGGCTCAACGCAGAATTGTGGGGTGAAATCACAGCAATTCCCGGTTTGAACTGATGTGTCAAGAACGTGTCCCGAAAAAGCTATTTCACTGCAGAGAGACGACCAAAGGTCGTGGCGGAGAACGCAAAGTAACAATATAACTGTAGTTTCGCCTTTTTTGGATGTGCCCATAGATTCACCGCAGAGAGCGCCGAGCCCGCAGAGCTTCTTTCTTGATTTCCTCCGCGATCTTTGCACTCTCTTATCAGATAATATCAAGGCACAGGACTGACAGGTTATGATCTAGGGAACAAGAAAACCTCAACTCACTGTCGGAACTGTGCCAGGAGAGGACCAAGCATTCTTAGCGGCAAGACCGCCAACCGCAGACAGCCCCTCCCGGAATGTAAACGACGTGATCGTATCTGTGCAACAATGAGAAAAACCTTGCGAAGCGTGTAGGCCATCACCACGAGCATCCTTTTGCAGATCTTCGACAAAAAAGTCGAGCCCTGGTTTAAGTTGTGGTTTTTCGTCTGTGACGCACAATCGTCATCCCAATCAACCGCGAGACCACGACGGCGACATAGCCAACACCGGTGAACTGCTCAAGCATCACCAGCACCCGTGCCGGTGAGGTGATCGCCAGGATATCACCGAGACCGGTTGCCGAAAGGTTAGTGAAGCTCAGAGACAAGGCTTCAATGAAGGTCATCTGCAGCTCGGTTTGGGTCACGCTCACAAAACTAACTGGGACCCATTCCTGGCAGACCAGATACGCATGAGCGAACCCCCATGCGAGCAGGGTGAAAGTGGCGCCGGCAGCGAACAGCTCGTCGGTCGTTACCCGATAGTCCTCCATCATGTAGGCGATCAGACTCCCGGCTGCGTAAAGGTACAGCGCTGCCTTCAGCAGCGATGACCATGCCAACAGGGCCGAACTTGCAAACAACGGGGAAAGCAGCGTCAGCACGAGCGCTGGGATTGCAAGGGCCCAGGCAATCCACCGGATTGCCGGGCTGTGACTGACAACCCAGACCGCCAAAACCAGCACCAACAAGCCAAACGCACTGAGTAATGCCAACCCATTAACACTCTCATCCAACAAGGCATATAGTGCCATGCTCAACAACTGCGCGGCGAGGAGGAATGCAGAAGGATGATGGCTTGCCAGAGCATGCCAATGCAAAGATGATGGGGCACGTTTGCTCATATTTGTCTTTCCTCTGAATTTTTTATGTGACTGTTCAGCAATCAACAGCTTTTTCACTATGTCTGTAGACTCAAACGCTCTATGCCATACATGTCGTCCTTGACGACATCGTGGGCTCAGCCAAGAAAGAAGAGCAAAAGAAGCGCAACCAAGGAAGCAGGGCAGCGAGACTGTGTGAATGGGGCGTATGTACCGGTTGGGGGAGGGAAGATCGAAATTCACCGCAGAGACACTGAGGTTTCTTTTTTG
>JAFGMS010000296.1 GCA_016927375.1 Anaerolineae bacterium | reverse complement strand
GCCCAACGATGGGCTGACCCTGACCGAGGTCTGGGGCTATGCCTTTGGCTTCCCGGCTGAAGTCGGCCCGCAAACCAACTACATCGACAACGTCGTTATCTATGGCGATAGAGGCACAGCCCGACCGCAAGCCCTATTTACCGAGTCCGGTTACTTTCTGGCGGAAGGGCAGACAGCCACCGTTGGTGTTGTCATTGATATGCCCGGCGATGAGCCGCTTACCGAAGATCTGACGGTGACCTATGCCTCATCGGATGGTACGGCCGTGGCCGGCAGCGACTACCTATCCTCCAGCGGGGTTCTCACCTTCAGCGCCGGAGATCCGTCAGGCACCGTTATGACTTTCACTGTCGAGACGCTGCTCGATGATGAGGCCGAGGCTGGTGAAACCATCGCCCTATCCCTTGAGAGCGACGGTGCTGTTGTTGGTGACAGCATCCATCTGGTGATCGGGGCCCATGGACTGCCCTATCTGGACGCCAGCCTGCCTGTCTCTGAGCGAGTGGCCGACTTGCTGACCCGCATGTCGCTGGAAGAAAAAGTAGGCCAGATAACCCAGGCTAATCATCAAGCGCTGGCAGATCGACAAGACATAGCTGCCTATTACCTGGGCTCACTCCTGAGCGGCGGAGGCGGCGCACCCGACACCGGCAACATGCCCGAAGATTGGGCCGATATGGTTGACGGATATCAACTGGTAGCGCTGCAAACGCGCCTGGGAATTCCCCTGATTTACGGGGTCGATGCCGTGCATGGGCACAACAATGTCTATGGGGCTACCATCTTCCCGCACAACATCGGCCTTGGCGCAACCCGCAACCCGGATTTGGTCAGGCAAGTCGGCGAGATTACGGCTAAAGAAGTTTACGCCACCGGCATCCCCTGGAACTTCGCGCCTTGCCTGGCCGTGGTCCGTGACATCCGTTGGGGCCGCACCTACGAGGGCTTTGGCGAGACCCCCGAACTGGCTCAGATGATGATCTCCTACATCGATGGCTTGCAGGGCGCTGAATTGAGTGCGCCCAATGCCGTCCTGGCGACGGCCAAGCACTGGATCGGCGATGGCGCGACCAGCTATGGTTCCTCCACCACCGGCAGTTACATCCTCGATCAGGGCATCACCGAGATGACTGAAGCAGAGCTCCGAGCCATCGAGATGCCGCCCTACATCGATGCCATTAGCCACGGTGTGGGTTCGGTTATGCCTTCCTACAGCAGCGTTGACTTTCTGAATGGCAGCGGCCCACTCAAGATGCATGCTCACAGCTATCTGATCAACGATGTGCTCAAGGGTGAGCTGGGTTTTAACGGGTTTGTCATCTCTGACTGGCAGGCGATTGACCAGATTCCGGGTGACTACAACAGCGATGTGCGAACTGCAATTAACGCCGGGGTAGATATGGTAATGGTGCCGAATGACTATGAGCGGTTTTTCAACACTCTCCTGGCTGAGGTCAATGCCGGCAATGTCTCGATGGATCGCATCGATGACGCGGTCAGCCTCATCCTAACCAAGAAGTTTGAGCTGGGCTTGTTTGAGCATCCCCTCTCAGACCGGACTGAAATCGGCTCGATTGGCTCCCAGGCCCATCGTGATGTGGCTCGCCAGGCCGTGCGCGAGTCGATGGTACTGTTAAAGAACGACAACAACCTGCTGCCTCTGGATAAGGGTCTGAATGTGTACGTTGCCGGCAAAAATGCCAATGATATCGGCAATCAATCCGGCGGGTGGACCATCACCTGGCAAGGCAGCAGCGGTGATATCACGCCCGGCACCACCATCCTACAGGGCATCGAGCAGATTGGCGGGGGCAGCGTCACCTTCAGCGAGGACGCCTCCGCGCCGCTGACCGGATACGATGTCGGAATTGTGGTTGTGGGCGAGACACCCTATGCCGAGGGGGTTGGCGATATCGGCACTTCCGGTAGACCCGACTTGCTGCTTGACGCGGCCGATGTTCATGCCATTGACACCGTCTGCGGGGCCATGCCGTGCGTGGTGGTATTGGTCTCGGGCCGGCCGATGATTGTGACGGACCAGTTGCCTATCATCGACAGCCTGGTGGCTGCCTGGCTGCCTGGCACTGAGGGTGACGGCGTGGCTGAAGTGCTGTTTGGCGATTACGACTTCACAGGCAGGCTGCCCTTTAGCTGGCCACGCAGTATGGACCAGCTGCCCATTAATGTAGGTGATGCCGACTACGATCCTCTGTTTGCCTATGGATTTGGGCTGACCGGCCCAAGAGAGAGCAAGCAGTGGGCCCGAGACGGCCTGGAGAGCCTGCTGCCCACGGGCGACAGAAGAACTGACCTTCGTTTCAGGTGGGTCATCGCTCTCGTCGATAAAAGCCTGAACCCCGACCTGTGGTTGGATGGTTACACCCTGGACGAAAAGCAGGGCAAGTGGGTCTTCTTCTTTGAGAGGATGGCGGCCAGTGAATTGATGAGAATCTCCAAGAAGGATGCTTCGCCGGCTGATGAGGTTCAGACAGCCATCGACCTGCTGATGCGAGCCGATCAGGGGCTGGCAGAGCGGGCCATCGATGAGGCTATTGCCCTTGGTGGCGATGCGGACCAAATCAGCAAAGCTCAAGACGCAATGGAGAAGGCCGCCGAGGACCTGGCCTTGGGTAAGCCTGATCGGGCCATTGACGATTATCGCAAAGCCTGGCAATACGCGGTCAAGTCCCTGGAACTGAGTAGACGCGGATGGAAGCTGATCTGGAGTGACGAGTTTGGTGGCACTGGGCCCATTAACAGGCGCAACTGGAATTTCCATCTTGGCAATGGTTTCAACACCGGACTTAGTGACTTCCAGGGCTGGGGCAACAATGAGCTGGAGTGGTACCAGGAAGCTAATGCCTACCGTGAAAACGGCAAGTTGGTCATCAAGGGAGAATATCTTGATACGCCATTGAACCTGTTTGAACGGGATTGGCATTACACCTCGGCCCGGGTGACTACACAAGGGCTTCATGCCTGGCAATATGGCCGCATCGAAGCGCGCATTGCGATGCCGAGCGTGCCCGGCGCCTGGCCTGCGTTTTGGATGCTGGGAGATGTCTACGACGGCACCTATAATGGCGCGGAGGATGGCTACGACTTGATGGCGACCAACTGGTCCAGCTGCGGTGAAGTTGATATCATGGAGCACAAAAATACAGAGATAGTCTATGGGCAGAACCTGTTCTGGGATTCGCGCATGGGGGTATTGCCTTGGGCTTCTGATACGAATATGAATGAGCCGACAACGGACACTTCTGTAGGTGACGTCACACAGTTCCATGTCTATGGCGTCGAATGGGATGAGACCCGCCTCCGGTGGTATCTAGATGATAGAATAATCAAATCGGTTGATATCACGGCCGAGAACCAGGAGGAGTTCCATCGTCCCTTCTTTGTCGTCCTGAACCTGGCCCTGGGTGGCTTCTTTACCGGGCCTACCGATCCGGACCCGGCCGACTTCCCCTTGGAGATGCTGGTAGACTATGTCAGGGTGTACCAGCAGAAATCCGGTGGTCATGGGCATTGAGTGTGTGCCACACTCAGAGCTTGACGATGGTGATGCCTCCATCACATAGCGTTCGCGTTGATGCCAGATGTTGTAACCGGAGCAGGGCTGCATAAGTGATGCCTTGATCCGGTCAACAATCGGCAAAAGTGGAATGGGGCGGGTAGCAGTTCCGCCCCATTCCTTCGAATGCTAATCAAGTTATTGGGTGATTGACGACCGAAGGTCGTTTGGATTGAATGATTGACGATTGAAAAACAGATTATTGCAACGACCAGGCAATTATTCAATCGTCACCTGTCTTGTTGTCCAGTACATCCACGCTGCCGGGCTGCCTGTCATTCCCGCGAAAGCGGGAATCCACTCGTGCACAAGCGACTGT
>JAFGMS010000295.1 GCA_016927375.1 Anaerolineae bacterium | reverse complement strand
ATGTTGGGTGGCGGTCGGCCGGCAGAGCAGGAGAAGAATAGTCGAGAAATCGACTTGCTCGCGCTGCCACCCAACCTACGGAATTCCTCTCCAGATTTGGAAAGGGACGAGGATCGCTGTGCACAGCAGAGCGGTTTGCAGGGCGAGGTAAACGGGCACTTATCTCCCCCAATCAGCCCTTGACAGCTTGCGCATTTGCTTAACTTGTGACCAATGACGTAAGTCCTCAGTATTATCGGGACAAGCCATAACTACGGATTTGCTTAGGCCCCGGAACACCAGCCCCTTCCAAAACCATTTACCCCAAAGTTGAAATGCTTTCTCTTTACCGTGCACTTTGTAAATTATGAACATCCTGTGCTACAACAATATCTACAGATGCGAGACACCGCGCGGTCAGTGGTTCTTTGAAAGGTAACCTATGGGGCTCCCAAACACATCCCTCTCAGAAGACAAGCTGTATGTGACACCGACAAACAAATACGGAATCATTGTGCGCGATGGGCCTGGCAACCAGTACAATCACATTGCCTCGGCCTTCATCGGCGATGCGTTGGAAGTTCTGGAAGAGGAAAAGCAGGCGCTGAGCAAGATCGGTCAGCGCGGCACGTGGCTCAACATCCGCACCCAAGACAGAGTAGATGGCTGGGTGTCTGCCAGATACGTGCAGCGCGTCCACGTTGGAACAGGCGGCGAGACGGATATTCCTATAGTCACCCCCTCAACCAAACCACTCTATCTGCATACAACCGCACAAGACGGGCTATATGTGCGTTCCGGACCCGGTTCGCAGTTTAGAGCATTGACCACAATCATGCCATCTCAGCGGCTGGAACCGTTGAGTGACCCGGCAGAAGTAAAAGACAAGCTGGGCAGATATGGAGAGTGGATTCAGATCAAGACATCCCAGGAAATCACAGGATGGTCGGCGGCCTGGTACCTTGAGGAGATAATAGAACCATACGTCTGGCCGCTGGGGCACGCCCTCGCCGGCCTGCACGGTCCAGCCGAACCCTGGTCCAACAGATGGGACGGGCAAGCCTATCAAATTGTCCAGCAGGCTCGAATAGAGGCCATCAAACTGCTGGCCTCAGGAGCCCTGTTAGCAGAGGGTCCAGGAGCCGTCACAGATATCGTTAATAGGTTACGTACACTCGGAGTACGCTTCATCATGGCGCGCCTGCTGGATACATTCAGCCACCCAAAAGACCCGGAAGATTTTGTAGAGACAGTCCTTCCGGCTGCGCGCTGTCTATTCGAAAACGGTGTCAAATACTTCGAGGTCCACAACGAGCCAAATCTCCACACGGATCGCAGTCCGGAGGGCATGTGGATCGCATGGCAGAACGGCAGAGAATTCGGTGCGTTCTTTGAGAGAGCCGTGGAATTACTCAGGCAGGAACTGCCACAAGCCTATTTTGGCTTCCCCGGCCTATCGTCGGGATTCGATATCCCCAAAGTTCGGACAAACTCCGATCGCTTTCTGGCGGAGGCTGATGAAGCCATCAGGAACAGTTCAGATTTCATCTGTATGCATACATACTGGGGAATAGGGGGTACCAATTATCTGAACTCCATCCGCGAGATCAAACAGTTCTGCGACAAATATTACAGCAAGCTCGTTTTTGTCACCGAGTTCAACAATGGCGGGGCCAGAATCGGAAAAGACATCAAGGGACGGGAATATGCCCTGTTCTACACAGAAGCCAAGAAGCTCCCAAGCAACCTGGGTGCCCTGTTCTCGTTTGTGCTATCGGCTGCCAGGGGTGACTTTCCTGATGAGGTCTGGGTAAACAGCCCTATTGCCCGGTATGTTGGAGAGAGGCCTATTGTCTAAGCCGACGTTGGGGAAAACAAAAAGCACCCAGTGTAATACTTGGGAGCTTCCTGTAAGGGTAAATGGGCGGTACAAGACTCGAACTTGTGACCTCTTCTGTGTAAGAGAAGCGCTCTAACCAACTGAGCTAACCGCCCAACTGCCTCGAATTATAGCCATGTCAAAAGGATACTGTCAACTACGCCAGACTACACACGTGGCAGTACGACACCTTTCTGGTTTTGATACTTGCCGGCCCGAGCCGCATAGCTGACATCACACGGCTCATCTCCCACGAAAAAGAGAACCTGAGCGATGCCTTCATTGGCATAGATCTTGGCCGGCAGAGGCGTCACATTGCTGATTTCCAGGGTGATGATACCCTCCCAGCCCGCCTCCAATACAGTCGTGGGAATGAGCACACCAGATCGGATATAGGTCGATTTGCAGAGCACCACCCCCGTCACGGTAGGTGGCATCCGAATCATCTCCACGGAGTGAGCCAAAACGAACGAATTCGGAGGGATCAGGCAAACATCCCCTTTGAAATCTACATAAGCATGCGGATCGAAGTTCTTGGCATCGACGATGCTGGAATGTACGTTGGTAAAAATCTTGAACTCGTCGGCTACACGAATATCATATCCGTATGATGAAACACCGAACGAGATGACGCCTTCCCGCTTCTGCTCATCTACAAACGGTTCGATCATTCCCTGCTCCAGCGACATCTTCCTGATCCAGTTATCTGCTTTAAGCCCCATTTAAACGGTTTCTCCTCTGAAAATAGGCTTGAGTCATGAGGACTGAGGCATGAGTTAAAAGCCCCAACACACACCTCTTAAACACAACCCGGTTGAATATTTTCATCTCTTTGTGTGGGGTTCCACCCCATGGCCGGCTCCCTTGAAAATAGTAATGAGTAACGAGTGCCGAGCAACAAGTTAAAAGCTTTGTTCTTTATATGTGCCTACTGCTATCACAAGCCTCAACATAACCGGCCCTCGCCAATTCTGTCATTTCCGCGAAGGCGGGAATCCATACGCCACAATCACTTACAAGCTACTGCTATTTTCATTCCCATTGGTGAGCTTTTGCTCATAGACCGCTCCTCTGAAAACAGTGCTGAGTAACGTACCACCGAAGGTCGTCTGCTGAGTGCTGAGTCAAAAGCTATCTTCATCCGCTATGGTGAGCACTTTGCTCACGAGTCCCTACTCTACTCATAACGTTTGGACGTCCGAACGTTTCAACGCTCGAACGCCTTTCACATCTGATCAGGCGCGCTCATTCCCATCAGGCTCAGGGCACGTGCCAGCACAATCTGTGCTGCCGCGTACAACTTGAGACGAGCCTTAGCCAGGCCGTCAGGAACCTCGGAATGCAGCGCCCGGATCTCCTCGTAAGTAGGGTGGAACAGGCGCGCCAGTTCCTCGTGCGCCCAAAACGCCAGCTTGTGCGGAGCGAGATCGCGCACACACTGCTCGATGATCTCAGGCAGCTCAAGCAGCTTGCGCATCAACGCCAGCTCGCGCGGGTCCGTCAGCAGGTGCACATCACCCCCTTCCGGCGAGATCCCACGTTCCTCGGCCACCCGGGCAATGCCGGCACAGCGCACATGAGCATTCTGAATGTAATAGACCGGATTCTCGTTGGACTGCTTGCGGGCCAACTCGATGTCAAAATCAATACGGCTGTCTGCACTGCGCGCCAGCATGAAATAACGCACGGCATCGATTCCCACCTCGTCGACCAACTCATCCAACTCAACGAATCGTCCTTTCTTGGTACTGCCACTCTCACGTTCCCCTTCTTCATTGACAAGAGTCACAAACTGGTGGATGATGACCTGAATGCGCTCAGGATCATAGCCAAGCGCGCCCACAGCCGCTTTGACATCCTTGAACTGCTCAATGTGATCGGCACCCAGTATGTTGACAGCCAGATCAAAACCACGCTCCAGTTTGTTCACATGATAGGCAATATCGGGCAAGCGATAGGTGGGCTCGCCGCTTGATTTGACGAGTGCACAATCCTTTTGAGCACCCCGCAGCTGTCGCGAACGCAGCCAGGTAGCCGGGCCGTCTCCAGCTGCTTCTATTTCCTCAGCATCAGGCCGCTCATCGGCGTCTTCATCCTTCTCGGGCTTGAGTGCTTCATAGACGAGCCCCTTCTCACGCAGCTGCTCCAAGACCTGCCATAAGGACCCGTCTGCATACACAGATTGCTCACTGAAATAATGGTCGTATACTATCCCAACTCGCTCCAGCGACGCACGCTGTATCCGTGAGATGCGTTCACAGGCAAAGTCTTTGAATGGGCCGACATCCTCTTCCTCGACCAACGAATCGCCGCGCTCAGCAATCAGCTCATTGGCCAGGTCGTACATGTAGTGGCCTTGATAACCATCGGCGGGAAAGTCAAAGGGAAAACCCAGGCGTTCCAAGTAGCGAGCACGCAGGCTCCGCCCCAGGACATCCATTTGTCGCCCGGCATCGTTGTAGTAATACTCCATCTCGACATCGTAGCCCATCGCCCGCAGCAAACGTGCCAGCGTATCCCCGATCACGCCGCCGCGGATGCGGTGAACGGAAATCGGGCCGGTTGGGTTGGCGCTGACACACTCAACCTGGGCACGCTTCCCGGCAAAATCTTCCATCGATGCATAGCTCTCACCGGCCGCGATGATCTCATCAACCTGCTGTTGGACCCAGACATCCGACAGGCGGAAGTTCACAAACCCCCCTACCCCTTCGACGCTCTCGACATAATCTGTCTTTGGAAAATGCTCGATCAGTACCGCAGCGATCGCGTCAGGCTTCATCCTTGCCGGCTTGGCTAACTGCATGGCAGCCGGCGTGGCATAATCGCCATGCTCGGGCTTAGGTGCACGCGTAACCTTCAACGGAGGGATATCGAAAGGTGGTAGCGCATCTGCCTTCTGTGCATTGCGGACGGCTCGCTCAAGCTGCCGGGCTAAATCTTGTGGAATCTGGATCACGTCTGTATTCACTCCTGAGTGCATTGTGGGGGCAGAGACCCTCGGCGCGCAATTGTAGCACGAAGCACGCGCCTCTCCAATGACTGAAGTAGTCAGCAGCCAGCTCAAAGTCATCCGCTACCAAACACAAACCATCTGCCATTAGTTATGCGTTTGACATGGCTTGGGTTGGCATCTATAATGCCGCTAGAAAATAGGTGCGTTCACCAAGGATTTGTCAGCAGTGATTGATGGACTAATCCCAATTACTGGAAGGCGGAGCGAACATGGGAGCCAATGCACAGGAACTATTCCAGATCAAGAACCGGATATTGGGGGTTCTGATTCAGGAAGCGCGCCAGGCATCAGGACACACACCGGCCGAGTGTGCAAAGCTGTTGGGGGTAACACCGGAGCAATATAGCTCTTTTGAGTCTGGTCGCCAGGCTCCGTCGCTCCCACAGCTCGAGATATTATCTTATGCGTTCAATGTCCCCATCAAGCATTTCTGGGGAACAGAACCTCTTGCAGAGACACGGCGCGGCCATGATCTCGAAGACCGGGCGCCAGAACTACTCATGCTCCGGCAGAAGATCATCGGTATCAAGCTGCGCCAGCAGCGAGAAGAAGCCGAAATGACCATCGAGCAAGCTGCCGAGAAATCAGGTATAGGCGCAGACCGTATCCAGAATGCGGAACGGGGTGAAGTCGATTTGCCGGTAAGCGAGCTGGAGCTTCTCGTCCGTGCCTTGCAATGCAGCCTGGATGATCTACTCGATGAACACGGGCCTATCGGCAACTGGCTGCAGGCACAAGAGGAGTTTGATGCCTTCCAGGAGCTTCCGCCGAACCTGCGCGCGTTCATGCTGCGCCCCATCAACCGCAGTTATCTTGACCTGGCAATGCGACTCAGCGATATGAAGGTCGAGGAACTGAGAACCATTGCTGAAAGTATCCTTGAGATTACTTTCTAGGACTGACACCCAACCGCTACCAGCCGGTAGTAGGTGAGTTGGACAAAAAATACCTGATGGTTGATTGACGGTCCAGACACCGCAATGATAGTCTTTCAATCGTCAATCAAACAATCGTCAATCGTCAATATTTTGATGCTCGCTTAGCCGGGCACTGATGAAATGGAAGTGAAAAATGGCAAACGAAGCAAACGATCTCAAAGAAGAAGGACTGCGCCTGTTTAAGGATGGTGCATACCACGAAGCGCTTGAACAGTTCGAGATGGCAAAGCAAGCCTTCGAAAAAGAAGGGCAGAAGACGGAAGCTGCCGAGATGCTCAACAACATGGGCGTTATCCACCGCATCGAGGGACGGCTTGCGGATGCTGCCAAGATGCTTGAGGGAGCGATGGCTATCTTCGCCGAGGTTGGCGACCGTGATCGGGAAGCTCAGGTATTGGGCAACCTGGCACCGCTCTATAAAAAACAAGGCGATCTAGATAAGACGCTTGAGACTTACAAGAAATCGGCCGACATCTTTGCCGAAATCGGTGACAAGGATAAGCAGGGCGAGATACTGATGGCCTTAGGATTGGCACAGTTCGAAACCGGAAAACGCACCGATGGTCTGGTAACGTACGAGTCAGGCCTACAGATGATATCGAAGCCGACCGGCAGCCAAAAACGCCTCAGAACAATGCTAAAGCTGCGCAAAGCCATACTTGGAAATTGATATCAGTCCGCTAACAAAACACAAACCGGGCCACCCACGTTGGGATGCCCGGTTTTGTATTGCGATGGGTGCAGCCGCGGTTGATTACTCTTCCTCTTCCTTCTCTTTCTTTCGATTGGCAACAATCTGCTCGGCGACATGGGAAGGAACCTGCTGGTAGTGAGAAAGCTCCAACGTATAAACACCACGTCCCTGGGTAAATGACCGCAGATCGTTGCTGTAGCGCTGGATTTCAGCAAGTGGCGCCAGGGCGGTGATCACCGCTCGCCCACTGATCGCCTCGGTACCCTGAACTTGGGCGCGCCGGGTCGTCAGATCACCAATGGCGGACCCCATATCACTCTCCGGCACAGTGACGCGCAGCTTCATGACCGGCTCCAGCAGAACCGGTCCCGCACCTTTGAAGGCCAGCTTGAACCCCTCGCGGCCGGCAATCTGGAACGCGATGTCCTTCGAGTCGACCGGGTGCATCTTGCCGTCATAGACCACCGCTTTCACATCCACAACAGGGTACCCGGCTATGACCCCGCTTTCCAGAACGCTCTTGATGCCTTTCTCAATCGAGGGCATGAATGACTGCGATATGGCCCCACCGAAAACCTCGCTGGCAAACTCAAAACCTGTATCACGCTCCATAGGCTCTACTCGCAAATGAACCTCTGCGAACTGCCCCGCGCCTCCGGTCTGTTTCTTATGGCGATACTGATCTGAGCTTGACTTTGTAACAGTCTCTCGATAGGGAACATCCGGCACAGCTGTCTCAAGACCGACGCCCAGGTGCGCAGCCCGCTTGATGGCAACATCGACATGCACATCCCCCATGCCTTCCAGGATACTCTCGCGTGTCGCCGCTTCCTGGTGCCACTGCAACGTCGCATCCTCGTCACATAACCGGGTCAACACAGGACCCATCTTAGCCGAATCGGCCTGGGTAGCGGGCGTAACGGCTACCGCATAAACCGGCTTTGGATACTCAGGCTGGACGACGGTGATAGGTGTTCCTTTATCGCCAATCGTATCACCGGTCGTGGCATGGCTCAGCTTGGCCACCGCGCCAATATCGCCCGCATGCATGGTATCGACAGGCAGCTGCTCTTTGCCTTGCGCCGAGTTGAGCGAGCCAAAACGCTCCTCTTCACCCTTTGAATGATCGAAGTAGCGATTGTCCGATTTGAGCATGCCCGAGAAGATGCGGAAATAGGTCAACTTGCCGACAAAAGGATCTGCCATTGTCTTGAAGATGTAGACGGCTAATGGTCCGCTATCGTCGGCTGTGAGCTCTTGCTCACCACTGGCGGCATGCTGGGCTTTGACCGGCTCACGTTCGGTAGGAGTAGGAGCAATGCGAACGAGTAGGTCGGTCAGAACGCTGACTCCTGTGTTGCCTGTTGCTGAGGCAAATACAACCGGTACAAAAGTCCGCTTCAACAGACCAGCCCTAACGCCCTGCCATATCTCTTCATCGGTCAGCTCACCCACATCGAAGTACTTCTCCAGCAAGGCATCATCAGCTTCAGCAGCCGCTTCCATCAGAGCCAGGCGAGCTTCGTCAGCAGCGTCTTGCAGATCGGCGGGAATATCCGCCTCAGCACCATCCGCCCCTATACGAGCTTTCATAGTCAGCAAATCGATTACGCCCGGGAAGGCCCCGCCCTCTCCCATCGGCAGCTGCAAAGCGACAAATCGCCCTCCGAGCACATTCTGCATCTCATCCAGCAGTACTTGGGGACGACGAACTGTGTCTCGATCCATCTTGTTGACAACAGCCATCCGGGGCAGATTAAACTCGTCAGCAAAGCCCCAATAGACCTCAGTTCCGACCTCGACACCAGCACTGGCATCTACCAACATGAGAGCCAGGTCCACCACATGCAGAGCGCTTTTAACTTCACCCTGAAAATCAGTATAACCGGGCGTATCGAGGATGTTGAGCTTGAGATCCTTAACTTCCAGCGCAATTAGCGACGTGCTAAGAGAAAGCCCACGCTTGGTCTCCTCCTCATCATAGTCCGAGACAGTCGTGCCCTGTTCTACCGTCCCCATACGCGTGACTGCGCCGGCATTGAAAAGCATGGCCTCGACCAGTGACGTCTTGCCGGCTCCCTGGTGAGAGACCAGCGCAATGTTGCGCAGCAGATCAGTTGTATAAACTTTCATAATGGAATCGCCTCCGAAGGTTGCCAGTCTGACGGGCCTGGTCAGGTACAATGCCGGCAGAGTAATAGGTTTGTGTTTACTTTCTGGAATGCACGAGGAATTTTAAGATGGTTTAGGTCGATTGTCAATGCTCTCGATGGGGGGATGCACGTAAAACATGCCGCAACGGTAGTCGATAGCTATGCCGGCGATGTCCCCCTCTCCGCCAAGCGGTGGAGGGGATGCAACGCGGGCTCTCTATGCCGTTAGCCGTTGTTATGTTGCTGGACTTTCGCCTTTTTTTCGCGATCAGGCTATTTCTCACCGCAGAGTGCGCAAAGATCGCGGAGGAAATCAAGAAAAAACTCTGCGGGCTCGACGCTCTCTGCGGTCATCCAAAAAAGGCGAAACTACAGTATGTTGACAACCCGGCCACTACCCCTCTCCGCCGGGCGGAAGGGGACGCAGATCGCCTATCGCGCTGCTACGCTTCTCAGGGGTGAGGTTGTGAGCACCAAACCGGGCTTGACCGGCTTGTCCACGTTATTTCCGGGTGCTACCTGAAATCTATAGGTAACTGCTCAGCTCTCAGCTATTGGCTTTTAGCTGTCAGCTTTTGACTGTAAACTGT
>JAFGMS010000294.1 GCA_016927375.1 Anaerolineae bacterium | reverse complement strand
TCTGGCGCTTCCTACTGTAGCTATGAGTGATGCGTAAAAGGTAAATAGGTAAAACGCAATGACTGTTCAGCTGCTGATGAGTGGTTTTCCGCTATCAAGCTGATGGTAAACTCAGTATCGTTGGTCACCTCGCCTGGTTTCTCAACCTTTCATGTGCGTCGAAGCTGAGTGCTAACCGCTGAGCAGTTACGGCGTATCTTCTCAAAAAAGGGGTGAGCCCGAGCATCATCAGTGTCGTCACTCTCTCTGAGGTGCCAGTCTGCTAACCTCCGGGAGGGTTTGGCGGACATCCCCCGGATTATTGAGAAGATACACTGTGGCATAGGATCGAGCCCAAAACTGATATGAGACTGATATATCTCCCTCTAGTAATCGGCTCTTCGAGTGTTATATACTCAAGATCATCCATATCTGAACAGGAGATAAGCTCATGTCATTAACCGGCCCCCAGATTCTTGAGAGTATTTCTCTTGGCATCTTGATCACCGATCTAAATGGACGGATTATAGGTGTTAACAGTGCTCTGTGTGAGTTGCTGGGCTATGATAAAGCTGAGTTGGACGGCAATGTGATGAGTTCGCTGTTTGCCGAGACGGGCTCATCCGGCAGCCAGGGCTTGCTGAACGATGTCACAAGGGGCAAAGGACGTGTGCCTCACATCGCCGATCTGGTCGCTCGTGACGGCGAGCAGATTCCAGTCGAGATTCACCCTGGTGTCGTATATGACCCAACCGGCAGCAAAGTCGGTGCTTTGTTCACCATCAAGAACCTGAGCGAGGAGATGAAGCTCCTCAAGACTGTCCAAAGACGCAACATGCAGTTGCTGGCTTCTTCTGAGGTGGCCAAGGTAGCAACACAGATTCACGAAGTGCAAGAGCTTCTATTACGCTGTGTCGATCTCATCCGCACCCATTTTGGCTTTTACTACGCTGCCATTTTTCTCATCGATGAAACGGGCGAGTGGGCCTTCCTGCGAGCAGCTACCGGCGAGGCGGGGCATAGGCTGCTGGAAGATCAACATAAATTAGGTGTCGGCAGCCAATCGATGGTCGGATGGGTCACCGCTAACAATGCGGCTCGCATTGCTCTCGATGTAGGCCAGGAGGCCGTTCGCTTCGATAACCCTCTCTTGCCCAAGACCAGATCTGAAATGGCTCTCCCCCTGCGGGTGCGTGGCGAGGTGATCGGTGCGCTCGACGTCCAGAGCACCAGTCTGAATGCCTTTGCCGATGAGGATGTCCAGACCATCCAGATGATGGCCGATCAGGTTGCCATTGCCATCGATAATGCTCACCTGTTTGCCCAGCAAATAGGTGAGGAGCTGTAACAGAGAGCAAACGTCATCTTGATGATTTAGAGCTGTACTGCTGTTTGGCCAATACCAGACAACCGTTTTCGAGGGAGCAGATCATGGGGTGGGGCCCCATCACAAAGAGATGAAAATAGCAGCGGCTTGCCGGAGATTGTGGCGTATGGATTCCCGCTTTCGTAGGAATGACAGGAGTGATAAAAGTATGTTCAGGGGGCGCTTGGGATGGCAACAGATACATACAGAAAGCTTTTTTACTCAGCACTCGTTACTCGGCACTATTTTCAGAGGAGCACCTTGAGCATGACCACTCCACCTAATTTGAATAACAAACACATCATCGTCGTCGAAGACAACGTTGACAATTACAACCTGATCTTGCGGCTGCTCACCGGGATGGGCATCGAGCACTGCGAGTGGATCAGCAGCGGCTGGAAAGTTGCTGAAGAGGCCGACAACTATGAGCAGGTTGATCTGATCTTGCTCGATATCCAGCTGCCCTACGAGGATGGTTTTGCCGTGCACAACAGGCTGCGACGGCATGCCCGGCTGAAGGACACCAGCATCGTCGCTGTAACGGCCAACGCCAGCGAGACATACATGCAGCGGGCCATCAATGCGGGCTTCGATGGTTTTATCGGCAAGCCCATCGATCCCGACCGCTTTCCCGATCAGGTGTGCCGCGTGCTGGAGGGCAAGGCCGTCTGGGAATGGCAGTAAACCCGGCTCAATATCTTTCGCTGCCAAGATTATGACATCAGCCATCGATACACGGAGGTCACCGCGAAGTTCATTCGCAGTGACCTCCCTCATCGAATGTCCATAGCATCTCTACGCCAAATCTGAGAGTTTCTGAGAGCAGAAACCAGTATCCTCTATAACTGTAAGCCCGCCATGCTGAGTGCTTTCAGTGCTTAGTATCAAGCTGTCTCAGAGCATTTAACTCAGTACTCAACACTACTTTCAAGGAACTAACCATGCGTGACGTTTATGTGATCGGGATCGGCCAAACTCCCATCGGCGAGTGGTGGGATAAAGGCGTGCGCCAGCTGGCCTACGATGCCTTGCATGACGCTACCGAAGATTCAGGCCTGGAGTGGCCTGATGCCCTCTACGTTGGTAACATGATGTCTTCTCGCCTGAGCGGGCAGGCCCACCTGGGGGCACTGATAGCCGATTTCGCCGGTTGGCGCGGCATCGAAGCGGTGACTGTTGAGGCGGCTTGTGCTTCAGGGGGAGCGGCTTTCCAGGCTGGCGTCCGTGCCGTCGCTTCCGGCATGGTAGAAGTAGCTGCCGTCGTCGGTGTCGAGAAAATGACCGACGGTATCGGTGGCGGTGTTATATCCGGTCTGGCAACTGCCGCCGACGCTGATTATGAGGTAATTCAGGGTGTGACCTTCGTTGCGCTCAACGCGCTCATCATGCAACGCTACATGTACGAGCACAATCTCAAACAAGAGGCTTTTGCAGCCTTCTGCATCAATGCCCACCATAACGCAGTCAACAACCCCAATGCCATGTTTCGCAAGGAGATCACTACCAGGGCTTACCTGAACGCCCATATGATCTCCCCTCCGGTCAACCTGCTCGACAGCTCCCCTATCTGTGACGGCGCAGCAGCTGTCCTGCTAGGAACCAAAGATATTCTCCGCGATTTACCGGAAGCGATCCCCGTGCGCATTCTGGCCAGCACCAATGCCATTGACAGTGTTGCCATCGCTGAGCGCCACGATTTACTCGGGATGGAAGCCATACGTAACAGTGCTCAGAAAGCCTACCAGACGGCTCGGCTTGCCCCAACCAATATCGATGTTTTTGAGCTGCACGACGCCTTTTCTATCATGGCGGCCGTCAGTCTTGAAGCATCGGGCTTTGCAGAGCGGGGTAGAGGAACCTTTCTGGCTAGCGAGGGAGAGATCAGCCTGACCGGGCGCATCCCCGTCAGCACGATGGGAGGTCTTAAGGCCCGCGGACACCCCGTCGGAGCGACCGGCGTTTACCAGATCGTCGATGCGGTAACCCAGCTCCGCGGTACGGCAGACAAGAACCAGGTCAAGGATGCTACCATCGCCATGGCACAGAATGTTGGCGGCGCAGGCACGACGGTCATCACCCACATCCTGGCCCGAGAGTAACAGCTTATGGCTGATGACCACAAGTGTCAGCTTAAGCAAAAATAACAGCTCGATCAAATAGCGAAAAAACTCCTTGAGCTCCTTCAAAAAACTTGTTGGCGCGCCAGTAATTCCCGGTTTGAACTGGTGTGTCAAGAATGCGCCCAGAAAAAACTGTTTCACCGCAGAGAGACGACCAAAGGTCGTGGCAGAGAACGCAGAGCAAAAAACAGGGTTTTTGTCAGCAATCCCTGCTGCAAATCTCCAAAGCGGGAACTGCTGTTGGCGCGCCAAAGCGCTGGGATATGTCTTCGTCAGTCCAAGAAGGATTCAAAGCATAGATTTCGGTAGCATCCTGAAACACCGTGGACAAGCCGGCCAAGCCCGGTTTGACCCTCACAACCTCACCCCTGAGAAGCATGGCAGCTCGATACGCAATCTGCGTTCCCTCTTCTCTGCCCGGCGGAGAGGGGGACGTCGCCGGCATAGCTATCGGCCACCGCTGCAGAGGGTGACGTTCAGTGCCTCTCACCTATCAACCATGCTATTCTCGCGTGCTAACCAAATTTCACGGATTGCACAGATCAGTTTGGCTTTATCCGTGTAATCCGTGGTTTGAGTTGAAATTGATGCCTGTGGCATCCCAACGCTTTGGCGCGCTAACAGTTTTCTCAAAAGGGTCATGTTTTGGGAATGCACTCCCCCAATCTGAAACGCCCCCTGCCAAACGCCAGCTTGACTGTGTCCCCTACCCCATCGGATCTACGGTGCACGAACCGGGAGGAGCATCCCTTCTCATGCCGGGTCTCTGGGTCAACCGGTACATCTCAGCTTCCGGTATCTTCATCAGGAGACAGATTGGCTCTCT
>JAFGMS010000293.1 GCA_016927375.1 Anaerolineae bacterium | reverse complement strand
CTGGCTTATTCGTAATTGTAACGTATGGATTCCCGCTTTCGCGGGAATGACAACATGCGTCGATGCTCGTTAGGTTGACACTTATGATCAAGAGACTATCGTCCGCAAGCACAGTCTCAAGGTGATTGATTTAGTTTCCCTTGAGCACGCTGGCAACGATCTCGATCAGTCTGGGAGCACTGACCGGTTTTATGAGTACCTCCGCAATGTGAGGATATGCAGATCCTAACATACTGTCTGCGGCACTTTCCGAAGCTGTAATCACAACAACTGGTATTGACGAGGTGTCCGGCTCCTGGGACATGATTTCCAGCAAATCCATTCCAGACATACCGGGCATCCTGATATCCAATATCAGGAGGTCTGGCTGCATGCCCCGCAGGTGATTCAGTCCATCCCGCGCGTTGTCGGCTTCAACGACATCATATCCACGCGCCACAAGGTTTACAGAGGCAAACTTCCGTATATTTGCCTCGTCCTCAACAATCAGAACGGTCGTTGTCATCAACTTTGTCACTTTCGCCAGTCTCGAATGCCGGCAATGTAAATGAGATGGTTGTGCCTGGTTCTAAGTGGTCTTGTACCCATATCTCACCACCATGTGCTTCGATGATTCCCTTACAAATGGCCAGTCCTAACCCCGCTCCCTTCTTCTGAGCTTCTCTTGCCCGTGTTCCCCGGTGAAATGCTTCGAAAACATGAATGCGTTCCTCCTCGGGGATGCCCAGCCCCTGGTCAGACACATCGATCTGAACATATCCACAACAAGCCCCTGCAATAATTGCTACCTTTGCCTGTGGCGGTGAGTATTCAATGGCGTTTTTCACCAGGTTGGTTAAGACCTGCGCGATGCGGCGCGGATCGGCCCAGACAGGTGATAGATTGGTGGGAATCTGGATGATCAGCTCGTGGTTCGCCGCCAGGGTCTGAAGCTGTGCCATTGCAATGGAGATGATGTCCTCCACCTGCTTCTTCTGGGGGGTGATTGGCAGTGTACCTGCCTCCAAGCGAGAGTGGTTGAGCAGGTGCTCGATCAGCTCGGTAAGCTTATCTGCCTCCTGGTTGATAGTATCGATAAAATCACGCTGGCTGTCTGTGCTCCACTCGACATCGTCGGCTAAAAGCGTAGTGGCAAAGCCCTTGATGGATGTCAGTGGCGTGCGCATCTCATGCGATATGGTAGCCAGCAGCTTCATTTTTTGATCATTGGCCTGTTCTGCTACCTGACGAGCTTTGGCCTCAGCCTCAAAAAGAAGCATCGTGTAGATGGCTACAGATGCCTGATCGAGCAGCCCACAGATATGAGAGGCAATGTTGCGGCCGAGTGGCTTATCATAATGGGCGATGAGCATACCATACCACTTGCCGCCGGCTACCAGTGGATAAAGAATAATCCCGACTGTATTGGCTTGATCAATGAGAACATGGTTGATCTGCTTGAAGCGACTATCCTTTCGTATGTCTGTAATGAAAAGGGGGGCATCACGTGAGAACAGATCGGACAGTGTGACGTCTTCTGCAAAGTTAAAGCGTGTGCCCTCCAAACTCTTCCTTTCAGGATCGCTGCACCACTCGCTGAATACAGTAGCATAATCAGGAATATCATTTTCCCAGGGCCGATCGAACACGACCATAGCAATCCAGCTGGCCGCCTCAAGATGTCTGTTTATCAGCAAAGCACGGAGGACATCAACAGGGATCTGAGCTATCCCGATAGCCCGGCTGACCTCAGATTCGTCTTTGAAATTCTCGAGGATCGAAGTCAAGGGATACTCCTTTTTATTATCCTCTGACCGGCCTTTCTCGAACGATTTGCGCGTGTTTTCCAACATCTCTTTCCATGCGGAACTTCCATCCGGGGACGACCGGATAATTGCAAGGGTCGTGGCAACAACACGGACCACTTCGCCGAGCAATTCCTGTTGAGACACAGGTAACTTGTCAGCATGTTGTAACAGTTCATCTAGCTGTTGCAGCGCGACATCGACCTTCAAAACATCCTGGCTCATTTGTTTACCTCACTGGTATCGAAGCAAGGTTGCTATCTGATTATACATGATCAACTTTGTTTCTCTATGAAGTGAGAGCACGCGTGTCTTTTAGGCTTTTTTTAGATTCGTTTTGGGACTTTGATAGGGAATAAGTGATATGCTGTCAACAAGCTTGGAATAGAGGCCCGGCAGTGTCACTGGATGCGAATATTCGCTACGTTGTCGAAAGCGGCGCTGGAGTCTGGTCACTTGGACCAAAGGGGGTGCTTACCACTACCTCTGTCTGGCTGGCCGGAGATCGGACGGAGCTTGAGCAGCACCGGGCAGCCGCTGTCCGTGCCGGGAAGCCCAAGACTGCCTTAATCCGGCGACGACTTATGCCCAACTGTACTAGCCTTTAGAGAGACAATGTTATACGACAAGGCAAACAAAGATTGGGCAATTATCTCGCTTTCTCAACGATATTTTGTCAATAATCGATCAGCAATCGTCAATCACGCAATAACATAAGGAGGTAAGAACAATGACAGAACTGGATTTCACGATTGAATTCAACAGCGACGTAACCGGAGAAGCAACGGAGATGGAGCTGTTTACAGAAGCAGATGAACGGCTGCGCGATCTGGCCGGCGATCATAATGACCTGACCGGCGCAGCGATCACGCTTCGGGCACCCGCGCATGGCAAGACGCCGCCTGTTTATGAGGCTACCGTTGTCGTATATGCACGACCGGAAAATATTGCCGCGACAGAAAAGACCCCTGATCTCAACGCTGCAATGAAGGGAGCCTTAGATGCAGTTGAGCGCCAGGTTCGTGAGAAGCGCGACAAATTCCGCGAGCATTGGAAGAGGCCCGCGAATGAGCCGGTTATCCAGGAGAACATCGAAGTAGCGGCAGGAGAGGAAATCACCCCTGATCTTGATACCACACCGGCTGACGAATAGAAGCCCCTTTCGGTGTTCAGATCAATACCTTCGTCAATTTGGCGTTTGTCGAGTCGAGTTTAGTTGCGCAGCTCACATGTGAGCTGTAATGAGTGAAACGTGACACGTAAAAACTAACAAGAAGTCTGGACGAATCAAAATTGGCTCCGGATTTTCCGGAGATGACTTTATTGTTTTGCTTCATCAGCACATCTCACACTGTCATCCCACTTTTGCGGGAATGACATGACTGGCGAAGGTATTGCAGGTACAACCGGTTTGTATCTGTGTGCGAGTGCGATATAGACACAAAGGAGGCAAGAGCGAGTAGATGCGACAGAATTGGATGGGGGATATGAGAGAGAACCTGCAAGAAGGTTCTTGAGCTGATCGGCCAGACAGCAAAATGAAAATAGGCAAATAGGTAAAAGGGGGATGGTTCACGAGTCTGTGATATAGAACGAGATTATTGTTAGCGCGCCAAAGTGTTGGGATGCCACAAGCATCAACTTCAACTCGAACCACGGATTACACAGATGAAGCCAAACTAATCTGTATAATTCATGAAATCTGTAGTTTGAATCCTTTTTAGACTGACGAAGACATATCCCATCGATTTGGCACGTCAACGAAATCTTTAAGCTGATACATAGTCTCGCTGGGTGACGGGGACGCATCGCTCACACTCATGCAGATAGCGCTGAGCGGCCAAACGATCATGAAAGGGCTTGATGATGACGCGAGAAATCGGACATAAAAAACAAGGGCAGCAAAGACCTGAAGACGGCGGATCCAAGAGAGAGGCCCCGGAGCACAACCACAAGGAACACAGAGATGACGCTGGTCACAGTAATCATGAAACCATGTTCCGTAACCGGTTTTGGGTCAGCCTGGTCCTCACTGTCCCGGTGCTTCTGTTCAGTAAGACACTCCAGGAGTGGATCAATTTTAGCATGCCCGCTTTTCCAGGCAGCCAATGGATCGGGCCAGGCTTCTCTATGGTTGTTTTCTTCTATGGCGGATTGCCCTTCTTACGGATGGCCATCCCCGAGCTGAAGGAGCGCCGGCCGGGCATGATGACGCTGATCTCGCTGGCAATCATAACGGCTTTTGGGTACAGCCTGATGGTGACCTTCTTTCTGCCCGGCAAGAGCTTCTTCTGGGAGATGACAACATTGATTGACATGATGCTCCTCGGTCACTGGATCGAGATGCGCAGCGTGCGCCGGGCGTCAGGCGCGCTGGATGAGCTGGCAAAGCTGATGCCCGATACAGCTGAACGCCTGCTCCCCAACGAGAATGTCGAAGAAGTCAGCCTCGATGAGCTGAAAGAAGATGATCGGATATTGGTCCGGCCCGGGGCAAACATTCCTGTTGACGGCGTGATCGAGGAGGGCGAGACACAGGTTGACCAATCAATGATCACCGGCGAGTCAAAGCCTATACGCAAGGAGGTAGGCGATCAGGTGATAGGCGGCACGATTAACAGTGACGGCAGCCTGCGCGTGCGTGTGACAGCTACCGGGGACCAGACCTCCCTGGCCGGCATCATGCGGCTGGTGGAAGATGCCCAGCAAAGCAAATCGAATACACAGCTCTTAGCCGACCGGGCAGCCGGATGGCTGTTTTACATCGCCCTGAGTGTGGCGGCGATCACTGGTGCTGCGTGGATCATGGCAACCGGCTTCCAGATAGGAGTCCTGCAGCGTGTGGTAACGGTGCTCGTAATCGCCTGCCCACATGCTTTGGGATTGGCGATCCCACTTGTCGTGGCGATCAGCACATCACTGGGAGCAACGAGTGGTATCCTGGTACGCGACAGACCGGCATTGGAGGCTGCACGGGAGATCGATACCGTGATCTTTGATAAAACCGGTACGCTCACGATGGGCGAGTTTGGGGTAGTGGAAGTCATGGCCACCAATGGCTGGGATAAAGATCACGTTCTGGGTCTGGCAGCCGCAGCCGAGGGCGACTCTGAGCACATGATTGCCCGGGGTATCCGCCGAGAGGCGGAACGGCGCGAGCTGTCTCTTCCCAGGACCACAGGCTTCGAAGCCATCAAGGGCCGGGGGATCAAGGCCAAATACGACGGACAGACCGTCTATGTGGGCGGGCCACGTCTTCTCGATATGCTGGAGCTGGATGTTGGTGATGAGATCGCCGATTTCACCCAGACGGTAGATGATAGAGGCCAAACCGCCGTCTACCTCATTGTCGATGGGCAGTTCGCCGGGGCTTTCGCCATAGCTGATACACTCCGTCCTGAGAGCATCCCCGCAGTCACCCGGCTGCAGGAGATGGGAATCGAGATCGCAATGCTGACCGGCGACAGCGAGGCAGTCGCGAAAGCTGTAGCAAAGGCATTGAACATCGACAGCTATTTTGCAGAGGTGCTGCCGGAGCACAAAGATCAAAAGATTGGCGATTTGCAGCAGCAGGGCAAGAAGGTGGCCATGGTGGGGGATGGTATCAACGATGCCCCCGCTTTGGCCCGCGCCGATGTGGGCATTGCCATTGGCAGCGGCACAGATGTGGCAGTCGAGTCGGCGGGCATTATCCTGGTGCAAAATAATCCCCTGGATGTGGTAAGAGTCATCGCGCTCAGCCGGGCGACCCACCGCAAGATGGTACAGAACCTGGTCTGGGCAACAGGCTACAATGTCATCGCGCTGCCGCTCGCTGCCGGCGTGCTCGCCCCGATCGGTTTTGTGCTGTCACCTGCCATCGGCGCAATACTCATGTCTCTCAGTACTGTTGTCGTTGCCGTCAATGCACAGCTGCTGCGCCGTACCGATTTGGCCGCCGGCACAATGGTTTGAGTTAGATCTGGGAAAAGAACCAAAATAAAAGAGGTGCATTTCATTCCGGTTGGAGGAACCAGATCTCGCAGGTTTAGTAAGATGTTGAACTGAGCCAATCACTCGACCCAGGTATCGTCATCATCCTGCTACAACACGTTCGGAAACCTGTGAAGCCTTCCAACTCGCTTGAAAAACACCCAAATAAAAGGAAGACATGTCATTCCTGGCATGTCCTCCTTTCGGTTCGATGAAACAAGCCGCTCCATCGGCGCTGCATGTTATACGGCGTTTAGTACAGTTGGGCATAAGTTCGTCCTCAGTTTCAGCCGGCCTTCCCAACTGTATACAGTGCTTTACGCTGTGCCATCTCACTGTATACGACTTTCCGCCGCAAAGTACTAGTGTTTCGCGGCATAAGTAAGCCGTCAGTTATGACTACCTGTGAAACACTTAAACAGTTGGGAATGAAGGGTATCTTTACTGCCGGATTATTTCCGCCCAACTGTATTAGGCCGCCTCATCTGTCGTACTACCGGCTAACTCTGCTCGAACAACGTTCGCGCCCTTTTTACCTTCCTCGATAGCATTGGTCATGCGCGCTTGTACGACTTCAATCTGCTTAGCGAGCTGGGCCTGTATGTCATCAGCCTGGGTGCGAACTTCAGTTATCAGGTCCTGTGCCTGAGCACGCATACGCTGGATTTCCTCGTCTGCCCGATCTCGCAGATCGAGACTCTTGGTTTTGATCTGTTCGCGTGTCTCTCTGCCGGATTGCGGTGCATTCAGCAGCGAAATCACTGAACTCACCAAACCACCGATGATGAATCCCATTACGAACGATCCAAAATTACCTCTTTTGTCTGCCATTAGAGAACTATACCTCCTTCTTATGCTTGCTGTTTATCAACACTGCCCGCACACAGGGACAGCGGAGAGCCCAGCATCAATGTGTTTGTTTTGATGTTGACTTGGCCGAAGCTCATCATGCTCAATGTAACCTCAACCCCCTAAAAAAGTCCTATACAGCTCACAAAAAAAACCTAAAAAGCTGGTAACTACCTTGACAATGTCACATTACACTCAGTGCTGGTGACGGATATGGATGATGCAAAGCATCACTTGTCACCCGTACTTGCCGGATTTTAATCCGACGACACGCTCAAGATGCCAGGATCTATTGGGATGATAATACTCGCAGATTAAAATCTGCACTTTACCGATTACGGATGAATATCGCCGGATGGATACCCATCCATAACCAGCGTCGATGTAGAGCATTTGTCCAATGTGACATTGTCAAGCTACTTAGCTACGTGGTGTGATGTGCTGACAGTTATGAGTGCCGAGCGATTAAACATCAAATCGCTTGGGTGATGCGTTTTAGTTTACAGTTCACGGTCAAAAGCGGGTCTACGCGGAATAGTGGGGAAAAACGTTCAAGGGAAGATCCTAAAGGTTTCTCTTGGGAAATATCGTGTTCCAATGTAGACATACTTTCGACCGAAATGACCGCTCTTCAATGTCGAAAAAACCTTTAGGGTCTGAGGCTAACCTCACTTCTCCGCGTTGATCCTCAAAAGCTAACAGCTAAAAGCCAATAGCTGAGAGCTGAGCCGTTACAAAAGCAGACAGTATGGATTTCGCCAAGAGATGACGGCTTATCTGTCATGAAGCTGGACTAACAACCGGATCTCCATCTGACAGCAGATGCGACAATTCCCAATGACCGAAAGGTAATCGCAAGATATTTGTCCGTGATCAGCAATTCCCGGTTTGAACTGGTGTGTCAAGAATGCGTCCAGAAAAAACTGTTTCACCGCAGAGTGCGCAGAGAATACAGAGCAAGACACAGGATTTTTGTCAGCAATCCCTGCTGCAAATCTCCAAAGCGGGAGCTACTGGTCTGTGATCCAGGATTGTGAGCAGGGGCTATGTCTTCGATAAACACTTTGGCAATGCCAAAGCAATTATTAGGCACAGCGTCATATGCCCAACGAGTGAGAAGTGAATGTGACGGTTTGGCGAACAAACTGAAGATCAGAATGTCATACTTTCATGGCAATATCCCGGATGGCCGGGCCATCTAGCACAAGCAGGTCGCGGTCTTCTTCTTCGCGACACAAGTTGACGATATGAAGCTTGGCTGGGCTCTGGTCGGGCGCATCCTGAACAGACTTTACCCGCCAGCCCTGCGATATCATATTCATCACAACGTCGCCGGTAGCATATGTCTGACACGGCGACCAATGACGCTCCTGCGAATACCAATCCAACATTTGGCTCTCTCCCTTCTCAAGTGTTTCGCACATAACCATAGCTACAGGTTCTTTATATCGCAAAACACCAACTTTCGAAGATGCCGGAACAACACAAAACCGAACACAACGTTCCTGTCATAGCATAGCGCCTCTCCACTAAAAAAAATCCCAAAAGCAACCTAAACAGGATCTAAACAGACCTGGCCACCCTGCTTGGAATGCTCCCCTGTTAATTCTTTCCGGGGCAAAGACACGACTTCTCCATATACCTGGTTGCTTCAGTTCGCTGCACCTGCCAGCCCCCATATACCCTCTGCAATCTCATACGCCGCGCGAGGATCCCCCAGCTGCCTGGCATTGGCCTGGATTGTCTCAAGTTGGGGAGGGATATCCTTTAGCCACTCGTAGACGGTAGCCAGAGTTTCGACCGGCCCCGGCGCCCATGCTCCAGCCTGGTGCTCGACCACATACCGGGCATTGCCAACCTCCTGCCCAGGGAGCATCTCTGAGAGTATCAGCGGCAGCCCGCAGGCCAGTGCCTCACTGACAATCAGGCCCCCAGCCTTGGCCACCAAAAAATCTGATGCCTTCATCAATTCGGGCATATTATCGATCCAGCCATACAGGTGAAAGTGACCCTGCCACTCCTCTTGCTTCAACGTTCGGTACAATCGCTCATCTCCGCCGCACACAAAAACTAATTGCAGATCAATGTGTGCCCGATCCAGTACTCGGGCAATAGACTGCATTTGCTGCGTGCGCGGGCTGGCGACAATCAAACCGGTCACCGCATCGACGCGCCACCCGAGCTTCTCTCGCAACTGTGCTTTGTCATCACCATCTCTGCCAAAGGCCGGATCAACCGGTAAGCCGGTGACGCGAATGCGGGTGGCCGGAATGTTGTTCTCAAGCGCCTGCTCCCGGATGAGCGGCGTCGGGACAAAGTGCATCGTTGCTGATGGGCTGAACCAGCGGTTCTCCACATTCGCAAGATCGGTTATGACGACTGCCAGCGTAACCTCTTCGCCCAATCTATTCAGTGCTTTGGCAGTCGGCTCAGCGTAAATCGGGAAAGTAGAGACAATGACGTCGGGATGATAATCACGGATTAACTGGAGCATCAGATCGTCCAGCAGATGAGTGGTAACTGCGCCCACCAGATTGGACACGACCGGCGCGTCGATGATTTGGTAGGCAAGGTTGTAAAGCCCCGCGTCTTCGACAACCAGGTCATCATACCCATCTTCGATCTGCCGGATAATCTCCGGTGCATTAGCAGCATCCATCGGGTTGATTACCGATACCTCGCTGCGATCATTGTACAACTCCTGCAAGGCCGCCTCAATCGCTGCGGCAGCACTCCGGTGGCCATAGCCAGCATCGGCGGTGAGAATCAGAATACGTTTCTTGCTCATTTCTTGTCCTTTCTGGAAAATCCCTTCCGTCTTTCGCTATACTGAATCTATGCTTATGCAAACTCATCTCGATTCCTTATGCTTTCCTTCCTCTTTTCGATGGGGCACAGCCACATCATCCCATCAAGTGGAGGGGCATCAATACAACAACAATTGGTGGGCCGCCGAAAAGGCCGGCGGCTTCGTCTACCAGGATCAGCAGTCTGGCGCTGCCTGCGATTGGTGGAACCGGGCCGAAGAAGACTTCGACCGGATGGCAGCGCTGGGCTTGAATGCTCACCGGATGTCCATCGAGTGGAGCCGCGTCCAACCCGCGCCCGACCGCTGGGATGACGATGCCCTGGCTCGCTATCAAGAGATGGTCGATGCTTTGTTGGAACGCGACATCGAACCGATGATCACCCTTCATCACTTCACCGAACCCCTGTGGATGACAGCTCAAGGAAGCTGGGAAAATGATGAGAGCGTCGGCTGGTTTGAGAAGTATGTCCACAGAGTTGTCACGCTCCTGAGCGATAAGGTGACTTTGTGGTGTACGATCAACGAGCCGATGGTGCTGGTTGGACAAGCCTACCTGGCCGGAATCTGGCCCCCAGGGCAAAAGAGCCTGCGCTCTTCCATCGACGTTGGGCTCAATCTGACCAAAGCACACGCCGCGGCCTACCATACCATCCATGGCATCAATCCCTCAGCACAGGTAGGGCTGGCCAAGCACATGGTCTCCTGGAGCCCTCACCGGGTCTGGATACCCACCGACCACCTGGTTGCACGCATGGTCAACCGGATCACCAATCACCTGATCCTGGATGCAGCTGCAACCGGCAGAGCACGACTTCCTTTTGGCAAAACATACCACATCAAACAGGCGGCCAATACGCTCGACTGGCTAGGGATCAATTACTACCAGCGCTACCGGGTCGGCATCAAGATTCGCAATTTCTTGCGCACGTTCTTCCCCAGCCTTCCTGCCAACATCTTCTACCAGGGCACAAAGCCCGGCTACCAAAAGGGACCCGGAAGCTGGGGAGAAATCCATCCGGAGGGGCTGTTCGATACGCTGCGTGCTGTAGCGCACTATGGGCGCCCGATCTATATCACAGAAAATGGCATCCCGGACCGGGACGATAAGAACCGCCCACGTTTCATCATCACCCACCTGCACCAGCTTTGGCGAGCCATAGAGGAGGCCATCCCGGTCAAGGGATACTATCACTGGAGTCTGGTTGATAATTTCGAGTGGGCTGAAGGTTACAACCCCGACTTCCGCTTTGGCTTATTTGGCGTAGACATCGAGACTCAAGAACGCACCCCACGCCCCAGCAGCCGCGTCTATGGCGAAATCTGCCGGTCGAACAGCCTGACACAGGACCTCGTAGCACGCTACGACCCGGAATTGGTTCCACAGATATTTCGCGTCGATGCATCAAAAGAGCCTCAGCAGACCGAAGCCACCTAAAGCAAAAAGGATGGTTCCCAGCAGCATCGCAAGGCCGGTTGTCCACAAGTACCGCCAAAGCGAAACCCGGTAAATACCGCTAAGATAACTCACCACCTTAGACCCGGCACCGGTCAGCATGCGACCTCCCAACAGAAACAGTATCGAATCGACGGGGAGCTCACCCAGACCATAGGGCAAATCCCGGCGGCTGTTTTCGAAATCGGCAGCATTCCCGATACGCGTACCAAGAAAGTACTCGATCAAGGCTGCCAATGTCGTCCCTATCCAGGCTATCACCCCACCCCATATAGGCCCGAACACGGCTCCGTTGATCACGGTCAGCGGGTCGGCGGGAATGGGAGAGACCCCAAGAAGCAGGTAAAGGGCGATAATGACTAACGGACCAGCAAACCCCAAGCTGCGTACAAGCTCGGTAACGGCTTCCTGGTGACGGGCGACGTGGAACACGGCAGCAATCGCCACACCGAAGGCGACTATCAGCGTTACCCAGGTGAGCAATCTGTTCTCTTTTTTACTTTCATTCTCATTGGAAACAAGCAATGACAGAGCCTTCCTCGAAACAAGATGCCTTCTCGACAAACAGAAAATCTGAGAAGGCATCTTAAGGGCAATGGAAAAACTTCAAGATGTTTTCCAAAAAAGATCGAGAAGTTTTTGGAAAAAGATCTCGATCTTTTTTCAAACAGATCAGGACCTCTTTCGGGACAGGCTTCGAGAGCTCTCCAGCAAGCGGAGATGTCCTTATATTGCCCACAAGACCAAATACGTGTCCTCTCTCCCATAGAAGACAAGCTCGGCTCTATAGCCCGCTTCGTTAGTAGTCACGAAGTTGCAGAAGAGCCGAGCTTATCGGATTATCATGTTGCAAGCTCCGATGTCTGAAGCTGTAACCATTTGACAATATCCCTTCGTCGCAGCATGCCTGCCAAGCGATTCTCTCTAAGCACCGGCAGCTGACGCACGTCGCGTCGTTTCAGCTTGTTCAGCGCCTCAGCAGCCTCTTCCTCTGGAGATGCAACGATGAGCTCGTCTGCCGGCGTCATGATGTCGCGTACCTGCCTGGCATCCCAGGCATCCCGTGGCACGGTACGCACATCGTCAAGCGTTACCAGCCCCGCCATTCGATCCTGCCACATAACAGGGAAAGCATGCTCGTCAGTCTTCATGACGTAATCGTGTATCAATTGGCTGACAGAAATGTTAGGCGCCACCGTAGGCGGATCGGAGCGCATCAGATGCCTGACCGGCACATCCTCCAGGATGTCTCGGATGACGACCTGCCGGTAGCTCTGAATGGCGGCACTGTTTAAGAACCAGCCAATGAAAGCCAGCCACAAGCCGTTGATCAGACCTGAGCCAAAGAATGGAATGCGGGCGCCAAAAACCATGGCGATACCGGATATGATCATGGCCCATGAGATGAGCTGTCCAATGCGTGAAGCCCAGTTCGTGGAACGCCGCAGATCACCGGTTATGGCCCAAAAGATCGAGCGTACGATGCGGCCACCATCCAGCGGAAAACCAGGAATCAGGTTAAAAAAACCCAGCAGTATGTTGACAGCACCCACCCATATCAACATAGTCGATAGCGGATTCAGCCGGCCGATCATGTCCGTTGGGCTCGTCAATGTGGTCGCGGGTAGTGGACCAACAGACAGACTGCCAATCATGAGCAAAACGCCACCAATGACCAAACTGGTAATCGGCCCAACGATCGTGATCAGGAACTCGGCCTTGGGAGAGTCAGGCTCACGCTGAATATTCGATACTCCCCCGAACAGAAACATCGTGATACTTCGAACGGGAATACCCTGTGACTTTGCTACCAGAGAGTGCGCCACTTCGTGCACTAATAATGAAGCAAAGAACAGAACGGCAGCACCAATAGCTGCTCCCCACTGAATGCCTGTTCCCCAGCCCGGATGCTGCTGAGCGAAAACTGAACTCAGGTTCAAGACAATCAGGGCGAAAATGAACAGCCAACTCCAATCAATTCGGATATTGATACCGAATATCCGGCCAATCTTAAAACCTCCTTGCACAGTTAACCTCCTTTGTGCCAAATCGCTATTTTACGTTCAATTGGATATTGCTTCCTAAGCGTTTCACAGAAAGTTTCTTCAAAACTGCACCGTGAAACCTCAAGTGAAATCCGGCAGAAACGCTTCTCAGTAATTTAAGTCTCTTTCCGGATTTCACATAGCATACCGGTTGTCTGATAAAAAAGTCCTAATATGTCCCTAAATAAAAGCTAAAAACGTTTACACAATCACTGGATATCGGCCAAACGTTTAGGTTCTATTTAGGTGTGTTTAGGGATTTTTTTACTGATTTGATAGTACGGTAAATAAACAAGAAGGATCTTAGGTCTGCATGTGGAGAAGCCGACCAGAATGCCAAGCAATTTGATGCTGGAGTAGTTTCTCTCAAGCAGATAGTGAGGAGTGGCTCATGAGCCAAGGCTCACCAATGGGAATGAAAATAGCAGCAGCTTGTAAGTGATTGTGGCGTATGGATTCCCGCTTTCGCGGGAAT
>JAFGMS010000292.1 GCA_016927375.1 Anaerolineae bacterium | reverse complement strand
TAACTCTTCCACCACACATCCAACTTCTTGAAATCCTGCATCGTTGTGTCTCCCGCGACAGCCAGGTTTTTGAACCAATCACTAATCACCAACTACTAAGAACTGCTTGCGCAATATACCCCGAAATTGTACTTCTTCCACAGCACATCAACCGAGGCAAAGCCCGCCTGCTTTAGCAGCGTGAGATGCTGCGGCAGCGAGATGGGGGTGTCCTCAGAGTGATAGTTGGCAAATATATGGTCGATTTGTTCTTCCTCGAAAGAGACCGATCTCAGGTGATCTTTCCACCCTTCTTCATTAACGTGTGTCCAACCGGCATTGCCACCTTCGATGACATCACAGCAGGCGAAGACGCCCTGCGGTGCCAGCCAAGAGCGAATCTTCTGGTAGAGCGACAGGTATTCCTCTTCGCCCCTGGCGTGATGGATGGCAAAGCTGGAAACCACACCGTCGACGCTGCCCGCCGGGAAGTCGGCCTGGAAGAAATCCTCGCAGACGATGTCATACCTGTCCGTGAAATCAGCCAGCACCGTTTTGCTGCCTCCCAGCATGTTATCCGAGAAGTCCACCAGTGTGACATGGCTGCCGGGTATCCCGGCCAACACACGCCGCGAGAGGTTCCCCGTCCCCGCGCCCAGGTCGAAGATGCGGGGCGAAGGTGGCAGCGCGGCACGCAATGCCTCGACCACCAGCCCCAGGGCGAAAGCGTACTCAGGCAGGTAAACCGGGTCTTTCTGGCTGTAGGCTTCGGCCGTCTCCGCGTCGAAGCGCGCCTTAACTTCCTCGCGCGTCAGCACACGGTCGGTGGGCTTGGGCCCAACATATTTGGGTAATTTGACATTTGACATTTGATATTTGAAAAACCTCTGACTATCAGCCTTCAGCCTTCAGCAATCAGCTTTTAGCTTTTGGCTTTTGGCTTTTTGACGCTCGTTACGGATATTCATCCGTAACGAGCACTCAGCAGATTTCAATCTGCAAGCCTGAGATACCTCAATCTCCCTAGTGTGCTCTGCCCGTTTTGGCGGCAGCCGGATTTTAATCCGGCAAATATGGGTTACGGATACATATCCGTAACCAGCAGCTCACGAATTTCAATATGTCTGTAGACTCAACACCTTTAGCTTTTAGCCTTTAGCTGTGAACTGTGAACTATCCTTACAACCGATTTTCCAAGAAGTTCTGCAAGATGCGCTTGCCGAACTTGGTCAGGATGCTCTCCGGGTGGAACTGGACGCCCACCACCGGATGCTCCTTGTGTCGCAGCGCCATGATCTCGCCGTCCTCGGTGAAGGCCGTGATGGCCAGCACATCGGGCACCGGCTCCTCGACGATCAGGCTGTGGTAGCGGGTAGCCTCGAACGGGCTGGGCACGCCGGTAAAAAGCGGTGCATTTTTGTGATAGATCATGCTGGTCTTGCCATGCATCAAGCGCGGCGCGCGGACGACCTTCCCGCCATAGACCTGCCCGATGCTTTGCTGTCCCAGGCAAACGCCCAGGATTGGCGTGCCGGGGCCCATTCTATCAATGACATCAAGCGATACACCGCTGTCGTCGGGCGTGCCCGGCCCCGGCGAGATGACGATGCGCTCTGGGGCCATCGCCTCGACCTCATCCACAGTGATCTGATCGTTGCGAACCACCTGCAAATCGGCACCCAGCTCGCCCATCAACTGCACAAGATTGTAGGTAAAACTGTCGTAGTTGTCGATAACCAATATCATCGGTCGCTTCGCTCCCTTAATTGATGATTGACGATTGGCAGGCACTCCTAAGCTGTTCACGTCTCACGTTTCACGTCTCACTTATGCCTCTGGCCTCATCCCTCGTTGCTTCCAGACTAATCCCTCTTCCGCGTTTTTGACGGCCAGTGCTACCGCGCGGGCCTTGTGTACCGTCTCATCGTATTCGCGTATAGGGTCGCTGTCGGCTACGATGCCGGCGCCGGCCTGGAAGTAGACGGTGTTGCCGCGCATCATCATGGTGCGGATGGTGATGCAGGTGTCCATCGAGCCATCGAAGCTGAAATAGCCCACCGCGCCTCCATAGGGGCCGCGCCGCGTGCCTTCCAGCTCTTCGATGATCTCCATAGCGCGTACTTTGGGTGCGCCGCTGAGCGTCCCGGCCGGGAAGGTCGCTCGCAGCAAGTCGAAGGCACTCATCATGCCGCGGATCTTCCCCTGCACCTGGCTGACGATATGCATGATGTGCGAGTAGCGCTCGATGACCATCATGTCCGGCACGTGGACTGTGCCGTATTCACACACTCGCCCCAGGTCGTTGCGGCCCAGGTCGACCAGCATGATGTGCTCGGCCCGCTCCTTCTCATCGGCCAGCAGCTCGGTGGCCAGGCGCTCGTCCTCAGCCTGGTCGGCCCCACGCGGGCGCGACCCGGCGATGGGACGCACAGTTGCTATGCCATCCTCCAGCCGCACCATCATCTCCGGCGACGCGCCGATCAGGCTGAAATCATCGCCGAAGCGCAGAAAGAACATGTAGGGCGATGGATTGAGTGCGCGCAGGGCCCGGTAGATGCTGAAGGGCTGCGCACTCGTCCGGCGGGAAAACCGCTGCGATAGCACGATCTGGAAAGCATCCCCAGCCGCGATGTACTCCTTAGCAGTCCGGACCATCGATTCGTATTCTTCGCGCGTCGTTGTCGATTGGAGGGTATCACCCAGAGGAGCGGTCTCCTCATCCCCGTCGATGTATGGGATAGGACAGGCCAGCGCCTCGGCGATCTGGTCGATGCGCCGCACGGCGTCATCGTAAGCAGCATCCGGGTCGCCGGTATTATGAGCATTGGCCAGGATAGTCAGGCGGTGCTTGGCATGGTCGAAGATCACCAACGTGTCGACCAGCAGGAACATGGCATCGGGTACATCCAAATCGTGAGATGCCGTGGCAGGCAGGCGCTCGAAGTAACGTACAACATCATAGCCAAGGTATCCGACGGCGCCACCGACAAAGCGCGGCAGACCCTCAAGCGTCACCGGCCGCACGCGCTCAAATTCCTCAGCCAGGACGTGCAGCGGATCTTCGCCTGGGATCAGATCGCGCGTTGTCGTCTCGCCGTGCCGGGTGATGGTGACGACATCGTTTTGAACGCTGATCATCCCTTTGGGGTTGACACCCAGGAAGGAATAGCGCCCAACCTGCTCGCCGCCCTCGACGCTCTCCAGCAGGAACGACTGCTCACCGACCTGTGCCAGCTTGAGATAGACCGATACCGGCGTCTCCAGATCGGCCAGCAGCGTGCGGTGAACGGGAACCAGATCGCCATGTTCGAAGAGACGGTGAGCCGCCTCGCGGCCAGGGATAGTGTGCGTGCGTGCGCGGGTTAAACTCGGTGAAAGTGCCATCAGGTCGCCTCCTATCAGGGATTAGGGATCAGGGATCGGGGGTTGGGGAACAACAAGAGGCTTTATGCATCACATTTTGCATATTGCTCAGCCTTCGTGCCTCAGCCCTCATTCCCTCATCGCCACCCCCGAATGAGTACCACGAACGAAAAGCTCCCTCCTCATGCAGGGACGAGAAGGGAGAAACTCGCGGTGCCACCCTGGTTAAGCGACCTGTCTCAGAAAAACAAAAAATCCACGGTGTTCGCAGATTTAGGAGAAAAGCCAGCTTCACTCAGTGAGGTACGGAAGCGGCATTCCTGCTTCGATACCCCTCACCCTGATAACGGTGGTGTCTCCGGTGTAGGCTACTTGACAGCTGTCTCGCGTTCGCCTGCACAACTCCCTGACCCATTCCACACCCGCGTTTGTATCGCCTTCACAGCCCCCGGCGACTCTCTGAACACCGCTTTTGGTGTGTACTCTTCCAGATCAACGTTTTTTTCTTGTTAAGTTGATGCTTAAGAAGATATCAGGGAATCGCCAAGTTGTCAAGAGCGTGTTCTCGTGG
>JAFGMS010000291.1 GCA_016927375.1 Anaerolineae bacterium | reverse complement strand
GCGGGTTACGACCTGGATGCCGATAAGGTCAAGGCTTTCGGAACCAATCATCCGGGCAAGAACCTGGTTGCCTGCGATTCGCTGCAATCATTCATCGATGTGCTGGAGAAGCCGCGCCGGATCATGATGATGGTGCCGGCCGGGAAGCCCGTCGATGCTGCCATTGGCGATCTCAAGCCTGCGCTGGAGGCCGGCGACCTGCTGATCGATGGCGGCAACACGCATTTCACCGATACCGAGCGCCGGGCCGCCGATCTGGAGAAGGCGGGCATCGTCTACATCGGCACCGGTGTCAGCGGCGGCGAGTACGGCGCGCTGTGGGGTCCGGCCATCATGCCGGGCGGGCAGCCCGAAGCGTGGGCGCTGGTTAAGCCCATCTTCGAGGCCATTGCTGCCAAGGTCGAGGGTGAGCCCTGTGTTACCCACATCGGGCCGCGTGGCGCTGGGCACTACGTCAAGATGGTCCATAACGGCATCGAGTATGGGGATATGCAGCTCATTGCCGAGGCCTACGACCTGATGCATCGCGGGTTGGGGTTATCGGCGTCTGAGCTGCATGAGGTCTTCGCCGCCTGGAATACGGGCGAGCTCGAATCGTACCTGATCGAGATCACCCGTGACATCTTTGACAAGGTCGATGAGGAGACCGGCGAGCCGCTGGTCGAGATGATCCTGGATGAGGCCAAGCAGAAGGGTACGGGCAAGTGGACATCGCAGAATGCGCTTGATATCGGCGCGCCCACACCGACCATCAATGCCGCGGTTGAGGCACGCATTATCTCTGCTTACAAGGATGAGCGCGTCGAAGCATCAAAGGTCCTGTCAGGCCCTGAGCCGGGGATTGAGGCTGACCGGGCGGTGGCCATCGACACCATTCGCGATGCCCTGTACGCTGCCAAGATCTGCTCGTACGCGCAGGGCTTCGCGCTGATGCGGCTGGCCAGCGCCGAGTATGACTATAACCTGGATTACGGCGACATCGCCCGCATCTGGCGGGGGGGCTGCATCATCCGGGCTCGCTTCCTGGAGACCATCCGGGCCGCCTTTGCTCGCAATGCTAACCTCACCAACCTGTTGATGGATGCCGAATTCGGTAAGGCGGTGTCGGAGCGGCAGGCAGCGCTGCGCAGCGTCGTACAGTGGGCTGCGGGGAGCGGCATCCCGGCCCCGGCCTTCAGCTCGGCTCTGGCTTATTTCGATGCTTACCGCAGCCAGCGCCTCCCGGCCAACCTGACCCAGGCCCAGCGGGATTACTTCGGCGCGCACACGTTCAGGCGAATTGACAAGGAAGGCTCGTTTCACGCTGAGTGGTTCGAGCTGGAAGAGGGCGGGTAATCATTGACGATTGACGACCGAAGGTCGTTGCGATTGACGATTGGCTGTTGTGTAGAGGCAGCTCGGTCGTCAAGTACGCTAGCGGGCGACCGGGGGCGTACCCTCTCCAAATCTCGCTCTGCTCGATTTTTCCTCCCCCGTGGAACGGGGGAGGTGACCGAAGGTCGGAGGGGGTGTGGCGAGAACGCAGGTGAAGGACGCATTGTGCTGCTCGATGCACGCACCTGGGCGACCGCGGGTCGCCCCTACGAAAGTGATGGACTGTGCTCTTCCATCGATTGGGCGAGTGCAGAATGGCAGTCAAAGCTGAATGCTGATAGCTGACCGCTGATAGCTAAAAGCTAAGAGCTAACAGCTAACAGCTTCTTCTGTTCTTTTTTACACAGGCAGTGATGACGATGAATAAACCTAGAAACGTAGTTGTCGCACAGAGCGGCGGCCCGACGCCGGTGATCAATGCCTCTTTGAAGGGGGTGATCGAGGCGTGCCGTGAGTATCCGGGCACCTTTGGGAAGGTCTATGCGGGGTTTCATGGTATCGAGGGGGTGCTGAAAGAGGAGCTGCTCAATCTCTCCGAGCAATCTGCGGAGGAGGTTGTGCTGCTCAGCGCCACGCCGGCGGCCGGCTCGATCGGCACCTGCCGCTACAAGCTGAAGGCCGGGCAGGAAGAGGACTTCGAGCGGGTCATCGAGGTGCTGCAGGCGCATGATGTGGGTTACTTCTTCTACATCGGCGGCAACGACTCGATGGATACGGCCAACAAGGTGGCCCAACTGGCGCATGAGCGCGGCCTGGAGCTGATCGCCACCGGCATTCCCAAGACCATCGACAATGATGTGGGCGACAGCGAGTTCAAACTGATCGATCACACGCCGGGTTACGGCAGCGTGGCGCGTTATTGGGCCTTGAATGTGCAGAACGCCAACCAGGAGAATATGGGTTCCTGCCCGCCCGACCCGGTGTTGGTGCTCCAGGCTATGGGTCGCAAGATCGGCTTCATCCCGGCAGCCGCGCGGCTGGCCGATCCCAATCGTGAGATGCCGCTGCTCATCTGCATGCGCGAGTCGGACCTCTCACTCGATGAGCTGGCCGATAGGGTCAACGATCTGGTGAGGGAGCAGCGCCGGGCGATTGTCGTGGTAAGCGAGGGCTTCGACGTTGGGGAGATCGGTGAGGTGAAGGACTCCTTTGGCCATACCATGTTCTCATCCAGCAAGATGACCGTCACGCAGATCGTGGTCAACCATCTGAACGAGGTCGGGCTGCCCGCCACCGGCAAGGCCCGCGGGAACGTGGCCGGCACCGATCAGCGCCATAACGTGATTTACGCTTCGACGGTTGACCTGGAGGAGGCCTACCGGGTGGGCCAGAAGGCAGCGCAGATCGCTGCTGAAGAGGGATCGGGCTACATGGCGACCATCTTGAGAGAGCCAGGCCCTATCTACCAGGTTCGCTACGACAAGGTGCCGCTCGAAGCGGTAGCCAACTCAGAGCGTTCTTTGCCGCAGGATTGGATCGCGCCGTCGCGGGTGGACGTCACCGATGACTTCGTGCGCTATGCCCGCCCCCTGATCGGCGACAGCTGGCCCAACATCCCCCTGGTCGATGGCATCCAGCGCTTTACCCGCTTCCAGCCGCTCTTCGCCGAGCAGAAGTTGGCGGCCTATGTGCCACAGGCGTATCGGAAAGCATAGAAGGAAAAGCAGGTGTTCGGCTGTCAGCATTCAGCGATTGGCATATTGCTGGTGCACATATAGGGAGCATCTGGACGGTTAAAACAAGACAGAGTGATCGGGACACAGCAACACTGTGTCCCGATTCGGTTAACCGACTGCTTCGATGGCGGTCAGGGCATCGGGTAAGGTGTGTAAGACGTCCGTTGCAATTACGCTGCGAGAGGTTTTATTCTTGGCAGCCAGCAGGCCTGCCAAGCCATGGATGTAGGCCGCTGCAACAGCCGCATCGAAGGGTGGGACACCCTGGGCCAGCAGCCCGACCACACAGCCGGCCAGCACGTCGCCGGTTCCGGCGGTGGCGAGCGCATCGGTGGCAATAGGGATGACAGTGATGCGCCCGCCCGGCTCACCGATGATGGTGAAGGCACCTTTGAGGATCACTACACAGTCCCACTCGGCTGCTTTCTTGCTCACCATGCCGATCCGGTTGGCCAGGATGTCCTCTTTATCCACGCCGGTCAGGCGCGCCATCTCACCCACATGAGGGGTCAGCACTGTATGTGAAGGCAGCATCTTCCACCAGCCCTCGATCTGGGCCAGGAGATTGAGCCCATCGGCATCGATGACCAGGGAGAGAGGTAGGGGGTTATCTGTATCTATAGTCTCTTCTTCGCTGGCAGCCAGAAATCCCATCTGGCCTTTCCCGGCCTGGCGATCCGTACGCAGGAGGCCGCGCAGGAAGCCTGCCGTCTCATCCTCGGTGCCCAAACCTGGGCCGATGAGCAGCGCGTCAGCATTCCCTACCTCATCGAAGAAAACATCCAGCGCCGCTGTGTTGATCACACCCATATCATGGGGAAGCAGCAGCCAGACAGCTTCGGGTAGCTGGGCTGCCAGGATGGGGTAGATGATCTGCGGAACAGCCATTCTGACCAACCCGGCCCCAACCCGGTAGGCAGCTTCGCCTGCCAGGGCAGCAGCTCCTGTGTAGTTAATCGATCCGGCTGCGATCAGGGCTTTACCGAAGGTGCCCTTGTGCGAGCTGCCGGGTCGCTGAGGCAGCAAACCGGCGATATCACTCCCAGCGGCCAGCTCGACGGGAATGGCCGCCAGCTCAGGCAGGTCAGGCGGCGTATCGATGTTGGCTACCACCAGCTCGCCGATGACCCCAGCGCCGGGGAAGGTGACCTGGCCGTATTTGGCAGCGGCGAAGGTCACCGTTACATCGGCGGGGATGGCAGCGGCGTCGAGTTCCCCGGTGTCACAGTCCAGCCCTGATGGGCAATCGACGGCGATGACGCGTGCGCCGGGCTCTGCCTTGTGGGGTGGGGAGATCGGGCGGGTCAATTGACTGCTTGCCATACCGCCTGGCCGGCGGTCGAGTGCCTGGGCGGCCATCTCGAGGATCTTTTTGGCGTCTCCCTTGAGCGGCAGCCTGATACCGGTGCCCAGCACGGCGTCAATTAGTATATCGGCGCTGCCTACCAGTTTTTTTAGGGTGCGCCAACTCTTATCGTCTTCGGCTGTGGTGAAGGAGACATCTACATCCCGGGCAGCGACGTAAACCGGGTCGTCATCGCTGCGTGGCGCCAGCAGGTAGCAGCCGATTTCGGCCTGTGTCTCTTCCTTTAAGGTGCGGGCAGCCACCAGGCCATCGCCGCCATTGTTGCCTTTGCCGATCAGCACTACCACATGCTTGCCCGTCGAGTTAGCACCCAGCATTGCCTTGGCGATCTCGGCTACGGCGCGGCCGGCTTGCTGCATCATCCGGTCGTAGCTGATCCCAGCTTCATCGGTAGCGTGCTCGATTTCGCGCAGCTGCTCTGTGGTGACAATCTTGATCATATCCGGCCCCTTTACTCTCGGATTGAGTGCGTCGTGGAAATATGCTGTTTCCACTATATATTTCTGACGGTTACAGGGTAGCATTTCTTTCCCACCGTAGAGAAAAGACCAAAATCTCAGCATACTCTCTAAGCGCTGCATCAGGAGCAAGATCGCTCTTTGTACCCGTGCACAGTATAAAGTATGGAGCGGGTAGGTCAAGTGCGCAAACAGGGAAAGCAGTCAGCTTTTTGCGCATGTAATGGGTTAATATCCGTGAACTGATGATCGCAACCTGATCACTTGCAGCAACCTTCCACAACCAATTGACACATTGGTGTATTTCTGGGAAGGTCACCATGTCGGTCTATCCTTTGAGAGCAAAGTTGATGAACTTTCAAGAGGAACTGGGCGGTCTTGATGAGTTCAGCATAGTCAGGAAATCGAGGCCGGCTTTCATGGCGGAGAGCCAGAGCGGCGTTCATTGTTTTTATCTAAAGGGTATACTCTGTTTTGTGATATCTTGCTCGCAAAGTGTCAGGGAATACATGGTTGTCCGGCTTGTCATTTTCATCAGGTCATGTGACGATCTGTCGACATGGGCAAGTGTGCAGGTAACGGATGATGAAGATAGGACAGCCAGCTTCAGTCGTTGGTTGCTGAAAGCTGATTGCTCGCAGGAATTGAGGTAATTTGATGTTGTCTAGAGGGTTACTTGATTTCGTTCTGCTTTTTGTATTAGTGCTGATCAACGGTGTCTTTGCCATGGCAGAGATAGCGGTTGTCTCGGCGCGTAAGGCACGCCTCGAAGCACGTGCCGATCGTGGTGACATCCGGGCGGGCCAGGCGCTCAAGCTGGCCGAAGCTCCCAATGCGTTCCTGTCGACGGTCCAGATTGGCATCACGCTGATCGGTATATTGGCCGGGGCTTTTGGCGGTGCGACGCTGGCTGAAGAGATTGCCTTGAACATCGAGACGATTCCCATTTTAGGCCGGTATGCGGAGGCTCTAGCCGTTGGGTTAGTTGTGATCGTCACGACCTACCTCTCTCTTGTGCTGGGGGAATTGGTTCCCAAGCGCATTGGCTTGAGCCATCCTGAAGCAATAGCCAGTGTGATGGCACGGCCGATGGGGCTGCTTTTGCGCATCACTGCGCCCATCGTTCGCCTGCTGACGCTCTCGACGGAGCTGGTATTGAAGGTGGTCCCGGTTGATGTCTCACAAGAGGAGCCTGTGACGGAGGAGGAAATCGCCATCCTGATAGAGGACGGTGTTCAATCGGGTGTATTCGAGCAGGCCGAGTATGACATTATCGAGCGTGTTTTCCGTCTCGATAGGAGGCCGGCGGCACGTGTCATGATCCCGCGGACCGAGGTGGTATGGTTGAATGCTCAAGATGCGCGATCTGAGAACGAGACTAAAATGGCGAGTAGCGGGTTTAGCTACTTCCCTCTGTGTGATGGCGGTATAGATCGGATATTAGGGATCATCTCAGCCAAGGATGTTTGGACGGATAGTCTGGAAGGCGGAGCCACGGATCTGAAAGATCTTGTTCGCCCGACTGTCTTCGTGCCGAAGGCGGCTTCTACGCTCAGGCTACTGGAGATGTTCCAACAAGCACGCCAGCAAGTTGCCATAGTGATCGGTGAGCATGGTGGCGTAGAGGGTTTTATCACTTTGAAAGATGTTTTGGAGGCTCTGGTCGGCGAGCTGCCCGATGAGGAAGGTCAGCCGGGTGAGCCGACTATGATTGAGCGGCAAGATGGAACGTGGCTGGTTGATGGGTTGCTGCCGCTGGACGAGTTCAAAGCGTATCTTGACATCGAAGTGATGTTTCCTGGTGAAGTACAAGGACATTTCCAGACTGTGGGCGGCTATGTCATGACCCGGTTGGACAGGGTGCCCAGCGAAGCGGACAGTTTTCAGGACGAGCATTTCCTCTACGAAGTGGTTGATATGGACCATATGCGGGTCGATAAGGTCTTGGTGCGACCACTGAAGCAGGGTTAACGTTCTGAACAATGACGCAGAGGTTATTATATCAGGATCGGTGGGCGCCAATCTGCCTGTTTCTCAATAAAGGCGCACTTGACTCTACACGGTGGCGTGGCTAACATACGCGTCATTGACGATGATCTGGCTGTTCGCAGGCTTGTTGCTGCCGATCTTGTCGTGCGGGGCTTATAAATGTAATGAGTGTTGACGGTGCAATTGCAGGGGTTAGTTCTGTTGCAATCAAAAGGCTGCTACGTGATAGGGTGGGTAATAGACATATTGGAGGTATGGTAATTGCCAAAAGACGCTACCGAGGCAACAAAAATTCTGATCGTTGATGACGAGCCCGCAGTCTGCAAGCTTGTCAAGGTAAATCTTGAGAGCCGTGGTTTTGTCGTGGATGCCGTGTCTGGCGGAACTGAAGCTATTCGGTATCTCAAGCAGAAGCAGCCGGACGTTATCATCCTTGATCTGGTAATGCCTGATATTGACGGCATCGATGTGTGTATCTGGATTCGGGCACAGTCAGATGTTCCCGTCATTGTCCTCAGTGCTCATGACGAAGAGGATCTCATGATCCGAGCTCTCAATGCAGGGGCAGATGACTATGTAACCAAGCCGTTCTCGCCGCCAGTTCTGGTTGCACGGCTACAGGCAATTCTCAGGCGGGCGGCAGGACGTGTCCAACGTGAGGTTGAGGCAAGTGTTGAGATAGACGATCTCACCATCGATCTGGAAGCCCGAAGGGTCTTTGTAGGTGGTGTAGATATTCAGCTTACAGGGACCGAGTTTGCGTTGTTGTCGGAATTGGCAAGAAATCTCGATGGTGTGGTCACTCACGAGGAGCTGTTGGTCAATGTATGGGGGCCAGAGTATCGAGATGAAAGTCACTATCTGTATATTTACATGGGGCGCATCCGCGACAAGTTGGGTACGAGGTACAGAGACCTTCTTGAAACTGTATCGGGTGTAGGTTACACCTTACATTCGTCGCCTCTGCCTCTTTCTCTCTGAATGCTGTCACGATCATCTACGACTTGAACCTCTGCTAATTTCATCCTAAACCTTTCCGGGATCCAGCCACAACATGTAAAATGCATCGCCAACTTCATACAAGCCACATAAATGATAGGGCTGTCTGTGAAAACAGAGCAGTCCTATTTGCATTGGCCACTGAGGGGGTAGAGCTGGAAGAGAGCTTCTCACCAGATTGAGTCAGGGTTAAGTAATACCGGTGTATTTTTTCTTATTGATCGCGCTCTTTAGTAGTAAGGAGTGCCTCCAATACCCAATCCGGGGTTTCCTCAAGCGTTCAT
>JAFGMS010000290.1 GCA_016927375.1 Anaerolineae bacterium | reverse complement strand
TCACAATTCACCGCAGACGCTGAGGTTTCCTTTTTGTTTTTCTCTCTGTCCTCTGCGCCCCTGGTATGAAAATAGATTGGGCGAAGCATCAGTGTGCGCACGGTCTGACTAACAGTCCGACCTACATTAGCCTGGATATTTTCACCTATTGAAGGTGCAGGCGTTAGCCCGGTATCGTAACTGTGGTAAAGATAAGCTTCTCGATAGGCGCCCCTCAATATTTACATATGCCCGGTGATTGTGGCGTATGGATTCCCGCTTTCGCGGGAATGACACTACCGGCAAAGTCACACTGGGTTGGCACTTATAGGCAATCAACCGGCCGCCCTCATCTCAGCAGTGTTTTTCAATCGTCAATCATCAATCCAAGATGGTTGGGAGCTGGAGAGCCTGGAGATGGCGGTAAATGCCATCCTGCCGGATCAGCTCATCGTGGGTACCCAGCTCAGCGATGCCGCCCTGTTCCATCACCACGATGCGGTCGGCATTGCGAATGGTGGAAAGCCGGTGAGCGACCACAAAAGTGGTCCGTTCCTGCATCAGGCGTGCCAGGGCCTCCTGGATCTGCTCCTCAGAAACAGAGTCCAGCGCCGAGGTGGCCTCGTCGAGGATCAGGATGCGAGGGTTGCGGATGAGCGCCCGGGCGATGGCCAGCCGCTGCTTCTGCCCACCTGACAACCGCGTTCCGCGCTCGCCGATGACGGTATGCCCGCCTTCCGGCAGCTCCTGGACGAACTCCCAGGCATTGGCCGACTTGAGCGCCTCCTCCAGCCGGGCGTCGCTGACGCGGCGGCTCCCGTAGGTGACATTCTCACGCACCGTACCATCGAACAGCACCGTCTCCTGCGGGACGATGGAGAGATATCGACGGTAGGTGCGCATATCGAGCGCATTCATATCCCGCCCATCGAGCAGAATACGTCCCTCTGTCGGACGGAGAAACCCCACCACCAAGTTGACCACCGTCGACTTGCCTGCCCCCGAGGGGCCCACGATAGCAATCGTCTCGCCGGGCTTCACATCCAGGCTGAAGTCATGGACGACAGCATCATCATTCTCGTCATCTGCATCGGCATACTGAAAGCAGACGTTCTCAAATGTCACGCGGCCCTCGACCTGGGAGACAGTGATCTTGCCTTCATTCTGCTCAATATCAGGGCATTCGAGGATCTCACCGATAGAGCGGATGGCATCGAAGGCCTTAGTCGCCTCCGGCAGCATGTTGGTGAGCGCCAGCACCGCGCTGGTCATCGAGTTGAAGTAGCCGGTCAACAAGACAACATCCCCTACGGTGATCGGGATCCATTGCATGATGTAGAGCACGGCAGCCACCGTCAGCACAGCCACATTGCTCAGCTGAAACACGACAAAGGCAACCGAGCCAAATAATGAGTTGATCCAGTCCAGACGCAAGCCGGCATCGCGCACCTGGAAAAGCCGCTCCTCCACGCGTTCCAGTTCGTGCTGCTCCTCGCCGTGCGCACGAGTGATGGGGATCAGCGTAGTCATTTCCAACAGGCGAGCCGACATATTCTCCATCTCATGCCGGAAAGCCATATTGTGCTCCTGGATCGGTTGGCGCAATCGACGTACCAGCACCACCGCTACCGGCACGATGAGAAGATAGATCAACAAGAAACCCGGCACCCGAATGGCGGTCGTGATCAACGCCACGATAATTGCCGCGCCGGTCGACAGCACGCCCGAAAATGTCCGCATTACCAGCGTCTGGATCGTCTCCACATCGCGCGAGAGCTTGTTGTAAAGCATCCCGGTGCTGGCCCGCTTATAGAAATCGATGGAGAGATACTGCATACGGCGAGCAATGGCCGCGCGCAGGTTCATCTCAAGGTTGCGGGAGGTCAGGCTCGAAAGGCGCACAAAGGCCATATGCATGGGAATATTCTGGAGATTGGCCAGCACCAAAATACCGATGTACAGCCACAAGCGCGGATACATCGACGGCTGCCAGTCGGCCAGTAGATCGATCACGTTGGCCACGATCAGCGGTAGTATCCACACCGGGCTGTGCTTGATCAGGTGAAGAACGATGGCGCCAAGCATCCGGCCCCAATCATCGCGGATCACCAACAGCAGCGTACGAAGAGGATTCTCACCAGAATAACGGTGTTCCAGCATGTCAGATGAACGCAGCATAGAGTTATCGGTGGTTTGCAATTTCATCATTCCATACCTACCTATAATATAGCGATACGTTGCTCAAGATAACCTATGTTAGCGAACAGACAAACGGGTTACCAATTCTTGAACACTTGTCCCCAATAGGCCGGTTTGGGACAAGCCTGTTATAATCATGTTCAGAGGAAAACTCTTATGAAGATTACAGCGTCTTGGCCCGTACACAGCCTGAGGATACTTATACTGACAACCCTGCTTTCTGCCTGCTCGATACTCTCTCAGGATGATCTACCACTGGCTTCTGAGGCAACCGCTACACCGGCTGCCCCTACGCTGGATACCCCCCTCACACCCACACCGGATGACTCTATTCTTCCCACGCCCACCGAATCGGGCGAGGTCGTGTTGGTAGTATGGATGGCCGATCAGCTAGCCCCCACCAGTGAAACGCCGGGAGGGCAAGAGCTCCTGGAACAGCTGACTACATTCGACGAAATGAACCCAGACATCCGGGTCGAAGTGTACACCAAGCGTGTCAGTGGGACCGGCGGCATCCTTTCTTACCTGCGCACCGCCACCCCTGTTGCCCCCGGCATTCTGCCCGATCTGGCCCTGGTGGATCGCAGTGGATTGGTACAGGCAGGCCGAGAGGCATTGGTCGTCCCGATAGGCACGCTGCTTGACCCTGCCCTACTCTCAGAATTATACCCGGTGGCGCAAAGCTTAGGCTCGGTCGACGGGGATTTGATCGGATTGCCCTATCTATTAGAGATCGAGCACAGCGTCTACCGCGAAACGGCTTTTAATGCACCACCAAACTCCTTCGAAGCTATCTTGAGATCACGGCAGCCCTACACATTCCCGGCAGGTGCATTGAGCAACGTCAACCACACCGTACTCCTACAATACATTGCCGCTGGTGGCACGCTGACTGACGATGCAGGTAATCCGGAATTGGACGTGGAGACTCTGACACAGATCTTAACTTTTTACGACCAGGCCCACAGTCAAGGACTTATAGGTACAACGCTTTTCCAAATGACAGATCCGGCTGAAAGTTGGGGGCTGTACCGCGACCGGCAGACCAACCTGGCTGCCGTTTCCTCAACAGTCTATCTGGCGGAGCGTGAAGAAGTGCGCAATGCGCGGCTAACCTGGACCCCTACCCCTGACAGCCAGGCTCATACACTGGCAACAGGCTGGTCATGGGTTGTGACAACAAACAATCCGGATCGTCAAACGGCAGCCATGGCACTGGTGTATTTCCTGATGAACCCCGTAAACCAGGGTCCCTATTCGCGGGCAGTTTATAGACTGCCGACGCGACATGCAGCATTGGTAGTCTGGGGTGAAGATGATCCTTATGTAGCGTTCGCCGACCAACTGGCCGGCAATGCCCACCCCATGCCTGACGCAGCTATTCAGGCCACTGTCGGCGTGGCCATTCAGGATGCCTTCGAAGCAGTGCTGCTGGAAGATGAACTGCCGTCTCAGGCTGCAACGCAGGCAGAGCAAGCCATCCAACAGGATGTAGGACAGTCTCAGTGAAAATCGGCTCCCTTGGGTCATCCCATCGAAGTGATTTATAAGGCACACATTGAAGCTGTCATTGTTCCTTATGAGCTTTGACATTCAAGTTTGGCAATGGGCTGAATGATTTGTGCCGCCGGTCGATTACCAATCTCATTTTTGAAAACTCATCAAGGGAAATCCGGTACATCGCAGATTCGCCTTTTTGGACAAAACAAGGATCGCCCCTACGCTTTTGCCGTACGCTATATGCCATAAGCCGTCAGCCACAATAAGCATATGCCAGTAGATCGGACAGCCTATGCAACCCTTACACTATGAAGACCACACCAAACACGTCTACAGCCTGATCGAGACAGTAACCCAGGCCGCCGATCCAGCCCGCGCACTGGCAAATCACTGGCCATCGACACTGGACAACATGGGTAAGTGCTACATGGTAGGCGCAGGCAAGGCCTCGCTGGAAATGGCTCTCAAGCTGCAAGAAATCTGCGGCAGCAGGCTCCTCGGAGGTGCGGTAGCTGTTGTGCCAGACCGGCTGTCGCGTCTCAACGAGCCTCCCAAAGGCATTGAGGTATTTCCTGCCTCTCATCCGCTACCTGATGAGCGCAACCTGCTTGCTTCCCGAGCGATAGCCTCAATTGCACGTAAGGCCGGAAAAGTAGATACGCTGATAGCACTCATCTCTGGTGGGGGATCATCGCACCTGATGCTGCCTGCAGGCGAGCTGACCTTTGAGGATCTGCGGAGCATCACAGCCTTGCTGCAGCGAGCCGGCGCGCCGATCCAGGCACTCAACACTGTCCGTAAGCACTGCGAGGTACTCAAAGGCGGTGGGTTGCTCAGGTTAGCCTATCCGGCACAGTTATGGGCCTTCATTCTGTCCGATGTCGTAGGTGACGCCCTTAATGTGATTGCCTCCGGACCTACCTCCCCCGATCCAACCACCTATGCCGACGCGCTGAAAGTACTGGATTACTACAATCTGCGCGATGCCGTTCCGGCTGTTACCGGCCATCTGGAGGCTGGAGAACGAGGAGAGATACAGGAGACACTCAAGCCCGGCGACCCGATCTTAACCAATGTTCATAACCTCTTGATCGGAAACAACCGGCTGGTGTTGGAGGCTGCCCGCAAACACGCCAAGCATTCAGGTTGGCATGTGATCGGCTTCGAGTTTGGGGTTGAGGGTGAGGCACGTCTCGAAGGGCTGAGCCTGGCGATGCGGGTGCACAGCCTGCTGGATCGTCCTGACCGGCCCCTTTGCTACCTGATGGGCGGCGAGACCAGCGTCACCGTGCACGGTGAAGGAAGGGGAGGTCGCAACCAGGAGCTGGCACTGGCAGCAGCCATCCACCTGGACGGGCTAGAAAAGGTGGCCCTGGCAGCCTTCGCCACTGATGGTGTCGATGGGCCTACCGATGCTGCCGGAGCGATCGTCACCGGCGAGACCTGCGCACGCGCCCGGACACTGGGGATGGACGCTCAGGAATACCTGAACAACAACGACAGTTACACCTTCTTCGACCGTCTCGGCTCATCGATCCGCACCGGACCGACAGGAACCAATGTCAACGATGTCACCATCGCCCTGATCTATTGAGAATACTCAGGCAAACGGCAAACATACCTCATGAAAAAGATATTACATTCACTATGGATTCTTGGTCTGGTCGTCATTCTGTCTCTGCTGGCCGGATGCAGCACCTCTGAAGCAGCAGCGCCCACCTCCCAGGCCCCAGAGACCATCGAGGGATTGAGCAGCGAAGAAGTCGAAACGTTGAGCAGTCTGGAGAAGGTCGATGACTACCCGCTCTACACCATGCACTACTATGGATCTTACAACCAGAGGCTCTCTGGGCTGGACAGCCTGAAGGCAGCAGACAAGCTCCCCATCACTACTCATCAAGCGTGGGGATGTTCGCTTTTTACCGCTCTTGGCGATGCTGAGAACATGCTCTACGGCCGTAACTTCGATTGGGAATCCAGCCCGGCCGTGCTCCTCTTTACCGATCCGCCAGATGGGTATGCATCGGTCTCAATGGTAGACATGGCCTACTTTGGCATTACGGAGAGCACGGCAGGCAGCCTGCTCGATCTACCACTCCTCCAGCGCCGCAATCTTCTGAATGCACCGACACTTCCCTTCGACGGCATGAACGAGCGTGGGCTGGCTATCGGCATGGCGGCGGTCCCGGGCAGCAGCATGCCGCCCGACGATCCCACCAAGAAGATTGTCGGCTCCATCGCTGTAATACGCGAAATGTTGGACCGTGCCGGCACCGTAAACGAGGCCCTGGACATCCTGCGAAGCTACAACATCATTATGGAAGGCGGGCAGCCCATCCATTACCTGATCGCGGATACCTCGGGGCAGGCCAGTCTGGTCGAGTTCTACGAGGGTGAGATCGTAGTCATCCCCAATGAGCACCCCTGGCATCTGGCAACCAACTTCTTCCTGGCCTCGGTTGACAAAGCATCCGGAGAGTGCCGACGATATGATAGCCTCAACAAGCAGCTCACCGAGGCTGAGGGGCGGCTCGCTTCACGGAAAGCACTTGGAATTCTGGACAAAGTCTCGCAGGATAGCACCCAATGGTCGGTAGTTTACGAGATGAGCACCGGCGACATCAATGTGGTGATGGGGCAGCAATACAACACCGCTCATACCTTCCACCTGGACATGAGTGACGATTAAGTGGCTAAGTCACCAGAAGTCCCTGATCTGGTGAGGCATATCCCAGGCTTTTTGCAATAGCTCGCCGATGCGGATGAAACAATGACAGCTGATAATCCTGTCTACCGCTGTCTGACACGACGGAACAGATGGCCTTCTAAACACCAGGCGAACTGGCTGGGCGTGACAACTGCGCTTCTCGTCATCACCTTGGGATTGGCTGCTCAACTGGTTGCTGATCCGCTAGCCCTGCTGCCACGGGCGATTTTCCTATCCGCCGTGGTATTGGTCATATTGGCACCCCCGGTCGTGTTTGCCATAACCGCCTTAGCCACCGGGCAGGACATCTCCCATGATGACTATGGCCTCCTTCTGCTGAGCAAACTCTCAGATGAAGCAATCTTCGCCGGGCACATCCAGGCAGCATACCATCGCCTGCACGTACTACACGTTGTGCCTATCGCCATCCTCATCGGCATGTGCCCGATGGCTGCAGCAGTGCTTTATGGCAACAATCAACCCGGCAATCTTGGATTGTCCATACGCATAAGTGCTTTCAGCACCCTCATTTGCGGACCCACAATCCTTGTCCCCATTATTGCCATATTCGTCGTTCTCTATGAGCTGGCCCTTCGAAGTGGTGTATGGATCGGGTTGCGATGGGGTCGACTGGCTCCGAGTGCCGCCGGATTGGTGCTGATAATCTGGACCATGCTCTTGAGCCCCACTGTATGCTGGCTGGCGCCATTCTTTGTGTTTATCTATGGCCCTCAACGAGATGCGAGCATATTTGCCTGTTTGCTGTGGCCAGGCGCCCTGACGCTTATCATCGCAATCTATTGGCTGCTCGACACGATCCAGGAGCGTGCTTACCAGGTTCTCACGCGTCGACGCACAGGCAGGTAGCTAAAGGCGAGCCACAAATAGGCCGATGATGACAAAGTCCGGCTAGCGGTCAATTGGCAGTACCATAAAGTCATCAAACTCCGCATCACCTAACTCGATATCTTGCTGCCCACCGGCTGTCGTCACCAGACCAATGTACCCAACACGCAGAGAAGTCACCGGCCATTCCCCGGCCGGGCGCCACTCACCATCATCTAGTTTGACGTATCCCATTACAATACCAGGGCGTACATCCAACCTGAGTGTGAGCTTTGTTATAGGCAACAACTGACCACCACCAGTCACCATCGGCCTGTAATCGACGCTCTCAGCAGACTTCAGCCAGTTGTCCAGGTAGAGGGCATCGCCCTGGCAGACATCAGGCTTGTCGCAATAACTGCGGGTCAGGCTGAACATCGGCTGCCGTCGCTCGTTCAAAACGATCAGACCGGCCCCTCGATAGTTCTGGCGGGGGGCAAAAACAAGAGTTGCCTGAGCAGAGAAACCTCGCAGAGTGTCCGGAAGAGGAAAAACTAACATCGGTGCAGCCAGCTCATCCTGTCCTGGCTCCGCAATAGTGGTGCCGGGTACCACCGTAAACATCAATCTGTTCTCCTGAACATACCAACACTCATGTGGGTTATTGAAGCCCTGCCAGTCTTCTTTTATGGTCATGGCAAAGTCATCATCAAAAAGGGCCTCTGATGCGGCTTCAGCGGGAATGGCATCTGCTGTTGAGGGCTTCTCACCTAGCGTTGCCCCAGGCAATTGGGGCAGCGGGGTTTTCTTGAGTTCAGCCGATGCCTGGCACCAGGACGGCAACGGCCAGGGACCGGCGGGTGGGCAGAAACCGGCAACGGCCATCAGCCCCAATCCCACCAGACAGGCCGCCGTCAGGCCGCCGGCAACGCCTGCCGGTATCAGACAGCCTCTCTGTTTGGGCGCCCTGGCCTCGACAGCCTTTATCTCCGAGGCCGAATGAAGGGGAGTTGCGAGCATCTTTCCACGATACTCAAGCGCCTCGGCGGGACGGGCGGGGGGAGGGCCATCGGGAAGTGTGCGTGAAGCCGACATCTCGCTATCCGCCTGCTCGACAGCCCGCTTCAGCGCAGCCGCCATCTCTTCACAAGACTGGTAGCGAGCCTCGGGGTCCTTAGCCATCGCCTTGAGAATCACCCTCTCTACCGCCTCCGGCAAGGCCGGGTTGATCGAGCGAGGCAGGGGCAGCGGCTCATGAATGTGTTTGATCACCACCGCCAGAGGCGTCTCAGCGCGGAAAGGTACATCGTTGGTCGCCATCTGGTACAGCACCACACCCAGCGAGTAGATGTCAGTACGATGATCGACAGGCTGTCCAAGCCCTTGCTCAGGCGAGATGTAGGCCGGTGTACCAACGATCCCGCTGCCGGTGAACTGGGCCGTACCTTCCACCAATTTGGAGATACCGAAATCGGTGATGTAGACATCGCCGCCCTGATCGAGCAAAATGTTGGACGGCTTGACGTCGCGGTGGATGACCCCTTGCCGGTGAGCATAATCTAACCCCTCGGCGATCTGGCCGGTGATGCGGACGATCTCCTCAAGACTGAGTGTGCCGGTCTGCAGTCGTTCGGCGAGGGTACCGGTCGCTAGATAACGCATTACAATGTAGGTGACACCACCGTCCTCGCCGTAATCGTAGACAGGGAGAATGCGGGCATTTTCCAGCTTGGCGATAACTTTAGCCTCTTGCTCAAAACGCCCCACAAAAGTGGGATCGGTCGCAAAGTGGCGTGGCAAGATCTTGATCGCCACATGGCGATCCATGTTGGGCTGGTAGGCCTTGTAGACGGTCGCCATACCGCCAATTCCCAGCTGCTCGATGACACGATAGGGGCCGAGATTGCGCCCGGCAAACTCGCTCATGGTTCACCCTCCAGTGATGAAGCTCTCGGCGTTTAGTGTACCACGATCTAGGTAGAGCGATAACCGGACAAATGCCTGGGAGATAAGATGGGCAAACGAGCAAGTCAGGGATGGTTCATCGAATTGTGAAATAGGATGAGATATTTGAAAGAGGGCCAAGCCGCGGTAGGGTAGAGCTTGAGACCAAATCCAAAGCAGCGAGGCCCAATGAATGCCTGTCATAGATGCTCGGGGATTGCTCGGGGATTGCTCGCCCGATTGCATTCTGCGGGAAATCGTAGACATTGACCACTTCTGCCTCTTGACACCAGATTCGTTCTGCATTCTTGAAATTGCCCATCAGTTCCTTCTTCTTGGCGTCTACGCTGATCACCGGACATCCTGCAGACAGATGTTTAGCGCGTTGTTCGCGGATGTATTGGAACTGCCAATGTAGCTGCTCAGCTCTCAGCTATTGGCTTTTAGCTGTTAGCTTTTGAGGATCGACACGGAAAAGTGGGGTTAGCCTCAGGTCCTAAAGGTTTTTTCGACATTGAAGAGCGGTCACTTCGGTCGAACCTGTCAGCACATCACGCCACGTAGCTGAGTAGTTACGCACTAACATCGAGCTAGCACAAGGAGCTTGACTCTTCTGACAAGTTTCATGAAGGTCGGCGATTTACTAAGCAGCAGATTACTCATCCGCGCTTGCCTTGACCTCCCCCCCCGCCCCGACTACAATCATCCTCAACACTTAACATCACCCGTCCCAAACCATCATCGCTTCATCATCACACACATCAAGGACCCTACGCATGGCCAACAACAACTCCAAGTTCGGCCGCCGATTGTGGGAAGCTACAGCCTTTGCCGCGACCCGCGACCTGCTGCCGCGCCTGAACTCCGGCGAGCTCTCGGTCGAGGGGCTGCCGTACTGATTGTCATTCCCGCTTCCGCGGGAATGACAGGCGCCTTTCCGCCCTCGCCAAAATTCGCGACCGGCTGCTGCCGTGCCCGATCTCCGGGGAGGTCTCGGTCGAGGGGCTGGCGCTGCCAGAAAAGGTATAATTGATGAAAGAGGGGATGGTTCACGGGATTGTGATACAAGATGGCGTTATTTGTGGGACGTTCTGATACTAAAAACCGTCACGGTTACGGTTAGTTTGCCCCTACAAATGAATATGAGGCATCTCCTGTCTTCCTAACCAGCCCGCAAATATTTCTTACCCTTTGTCACAACGTAGTGAACCCTCCCGCAAGTCTGCAAGTGACGAATAGCCAGCAGTCATTGAAAGGATTGGCTGCACTCAATCGGCTTTGCGTGCCATCCTGGCAACCAGCCCCAGCATCCAATAAATCGCCAGCAGCGACACCCCACCGACGAGGAGCAGCACATAAAAATCAATGCGCACCCGGATGCTAACAGCCAATATCGCCGGCAAGAACCCCATGATATTGACAAACAGCAGCCTGCGCAGGTGCCTTCTCTCGACACTCCGGCGCATATCATCCTGGGCAGCATATACCAGACGCTGCCGGAAGCGCGAGAGATCCCAGGCAGAAAGGGCCAGCGCGGCTACCAGAACCATCACCAGTGGCGCCGGCCCGGATATTGCCAGCACGGCGGACAAGATGGTGACACTCACCATACCAGGCACTGCCGCTCGCCCCGAGCCGCGCCACTCAAACACCAACCAGGCAGCCCCCATCCCCAGACCGATCAACAAAAGAACCCATTGAGCCGTGCTGGCAGCAGCAACCGCCGGCAATATCGTACACAGGCCAATACACACAAGCAGGGCTATGCGTGTCATAGACCACCTCTCAGATGGTGTTGGGCAGGCTAGCGCCGCACAACCTCCTGAACAGCGCCTGCCAATGGCTCGTCTACATTCCAGTTCATCACCTGTACACCCACCCGGCGGATCTGTTGCAGCAAGAAGCTACGCTCGGCGCGTACAAGCCGGTAGGCATACTCAGCCCGCGAATCGTGGAAGCCCCCTTTGTCTTGCAAGTATTCGCCTACTTCGAAATCTAGTGGGTCCGGGCAGATCACCATCACTGCATAACCACGCGCGCACAACTGCACCAGCACCGGGATATCATCGATGGTCAAAGGGCTAATCAAGACGATTTGCGAGCGGGACGGGAAGAAACGAGTAGGCAGGTACCCAAGGTTTTCCAGGGCATAGTTGTGGCCAACCCTGGCCTGAGCCAGTGCCTTCAGGATACGCTCCCGCTGGATCTTGCCATAGCCGGGGAAGACATTTTGGATCATGCCGCCATACACAAGCAGGCCGACCCGGTTGCCGTCACCCAACAAGGAGCTGGCTAGTGCAGCCGTAGCCTGAACAGCATGCTCAAACAGCGAATCCCCGCCCACTCGAACATCGACGCGGCTTCGCGCATCCAGGATCAGACCAACATCGGCAACCCGCTCCACCTGGTAGGTATTGGTATAAAGCTCATAGGGATGGCGTGCGGCGATGCGCCAGTTGATGCGGTGCTGGGGATCGCCTGATTGGTACTCACGCACAGAGAAGAAATCGACACCCGCCCCACCCTGCCGGGAAGGAATCGGCCCCGAGAAACCGCGCGTCTGCGGCGGACGGATGGGGATTGACCGTGTGCCGATCATCCTGGGCCGGACACGCAAACTGAAAGGAGCATCAAGGCGAAGCTCTCGCCAAAACATGCCAAACGTCTCGCCGGCAGTGACGGCAGTGTGAGCGACCGCATACTCGCCACGCGGTGCTCTGATTGTGTAGTTCAATTCCAGCTCACCGCCGGGGGGCATCGATGCTAACAGGGTGTTCTCCCCCTCGATCAGCTCAAGGCCGGGCGGAAGCGGGTCGGTCAGCAGCAGTTCTTCCACCATGTCGCCGGCATTGTGGACGGTCAGCCGCACCGCAACCGGCGTCCCAACCGGGACCCACTCACTGCTCGCCTCACGCCGGATGATCAAATCGACCTTCTCAGGGGCAAACCAGAGCGCCGCGCTGATGTAGACAATCAGCGGAAGCGCCAGCGCCAGCACCTCGCCCCGCAGGCTGACCAGCCCCAAAAGCAGCAGGCCAAACAGGAGCACAACAGGAAGCAGCAGATGGTTTTTCATCGGACGACCGGCACAGCGACTGTCTGCAGCACTTCGCCCAAGATACGGTCGGCAGCCCGAGGCGTTGTCCACAAATCAGGCTCCAGGATCAAACGATGGACGAGCGCCGGCTTGACAAATATCTTCACATCATCGGGCAGCACATATGAACGGCCGTGCATGGCTGCCCAGGCGCGGCTGAGCTTAAGCAGAGCCAGCGCACCCCGTGGGCTGGCACCCACCGCCACCTGATGGTGAACACGCGTCGAGCCGGTCAGGTTGACGATATAGCGCTCCAGATCGGGCTCAACATGCACCGTCTCGATCACCTGGCGCATATCGAGCAGCCCCTGGGCGTCGGTGACGGGGTTCAAATCGAAGTCATCTTGCATGCGCTCGCGCCGGCGCCGCAGCACCTCCTGCTCCTCATCGGGGGAAGGATAGCCAACCGACAGCTTAACGATGAACCGGTCGAGCTGCGCCTCGGGCAAGGGGAAGGTGCCCTCATACTCAATCGGGTTCTGGGTGGCAATGACAACAAACGGCTGGGGAAGCTTCATCGTCTCGCCTTCCAGCGTCACCTGATACTCCTGCATGGCCTCCAACAGGGCCGATTGAGTGCGCGGCGAGGCACGGTTGATCTCATCGGCCAGGATCAGGTTGGCAAAGATCGGCCCCTGCCTGAGGGCAAACCGGCTCTGCGTGCGGTCGTAGATATAACCTCCGGTGATGTCGCCGGGCAGCAGATCGGGCGTGAACTGGATGCGGCGGAAGGTCATCCCCAAAGCAGTAGCGAAGCTGTTGGCAATGAGAGTCTTGGCCAGGCCGGGATAATCTTCCATCAACACGTGCCCACCGGCAAGAAAGGCCGCCATGATCTGCTCCAGCACCTGCCGCTTGCCGACAATAGCCCGCTCGACTTCCTCAATGACCTGGCCAACCACATCGGCCACCCATTTTGTTTCACCTCTTGTTTCAGCCACCATGCGCCTCCAGACGTTCTTCAAGATAAGCAACGACTTGTTCTAACTGCTGCTCGGCCGCATTCTCGGCCGGCAGTTGGCTTGAAGCAGAACCCCGCCATAAACGCTCCCATAAACGGGCAAGCACGCCCTTTTGCTTATTGAGCTTTGCCAGATCACCCAGGCGCCGGCTGGTAACCAGATCGCGCACCGCGGGGGGCACATCGAAGGCGCCCCGGACGATTAACCTTTCCATCTCCGATGTATCCCGGTGCTCCTGGTAAGCCAGAACGCTCAACAGAAGCCGCCGCATCTCAGATGACATATCATCCAGGAAGAAGGCGCTGCTGTCCATCTGCCGGCATCGCCTTAACCAGAACCGGTAACGCGATGGACTGGTTGTAGGAGCCGGGCGTCTCGTGGGGCGAGGCTCAGGCTCCCAGAGCCGGTACAGGCCCAAAAGAGCGATCACAATGCCGGCGATAACCGCTCCTGCCAGACAGCCTGCCTGCGGAACGCTGCGAATAATCCGGACGACGATCCACAGCAGGTAGAAGACGGGGATGACAATATCTTCGCGGACAAAGTCGCGGTAGACGAGGGCCAGCACCGCAAAGATCGCCAGGGTGAGGACGGAAAGCAGCAAAATGAATCGATCACGCTTCACGCGGCTCGCCTCCCCGGCAGGCTGCAACGATGTCTCGCAGGCACAGGATCGCCAGCTGCTCCTCTTGCGAGCTGGCAGGCCGGCCGCCATAGCGCACTTCTTCGAAAAGCCGTGTCAGCCGCAGCAGCGATTCGGCCGGCAGCCCCTTTCTTGCCAGGACGATTTCAAACTCGCGCGGCGTCACATGCTGCTCACGCACGATCCCACGCGCCTCTTTGACAACCTGCATCATCTCCCGGTAGCAGCGCAGGATGGTTTCCCGCAAGTCCTCGCCCATCTCGATGCGGTCGAGGGCCGCCTGGGCCTCTTCGGCCAGAAGCTCAAGAGCGATAGACGGCTCGCGGCGGCGGAGCAGCAGAAGCGCAATACCGGTCGATATCCCAGCCAGGAACACCGCAATCACCAGGCTGGCAGCCCATGTGGTCCACTCGGGTGGATCGGCAGCAAAGACAGGCCCATCAACTTCACCCCCCTCGGCAAGCTCCAGGCCTGATAGGAGAGCCTCTTCAGTAGGAGCGGGAATGGTGGCCTCTTGCAGCGGTATCCGGCGCACCATCATGATGAGCATCAAGAGCATCGATGTGGTCACCAACAGCCCGAGCAGCTGCTTGCGCCCTCGCTTGCTGAAGAGCATGACAATCAGCGAAACCGGCGCCAGGATCAGCGCCATCGCCAGGAGACCCCGCACCACCAGCAAGAAGACTCTGCCCAGGCTCGATTCCTCTGCACCATACGTACCAAAAGCAGATTGGTGTGGGAGCTTGAACGGCTGCCCCGGCAGCAGCCCGACCTGCCCAAGGCTGACCGCCAGAACGAATATGAGCACAGCCGCCCCAGCAAGCAGCACAAAGATGGTGAGCTTTTGCCTGTTCATTGAAAGGACTCTTTCTGTGACCGACGATTGAAGACCGGACACCATTCTACCCAATTCAATGCTCTCGTGTACAGTCGCCAACGGAGTAGCAGGGTAATCGACACACAATCCCCATGTGTGAGCTTATGGCGTATGGCTTCCCGCATGCTGCCCCTCTTTAAGGCGACTGCCCTGGCGGATTTGTGCTTTAGCAGAGAATTCGCTACATTTGCCCCCTATGAATCTCACAGCTAAATTGATACTTCAAACTACTCCGGAGCAGGCCAAATCGCTGCTCGATACACTTGAAACGGCCAATAAGGCCTGCAATGCCATTAGCCGAAGAGCCTGGCAGGCACAGGTCTTCACACAAACCCAACTGCATAAGCTGGTATATGCCAACATCCGGGTCCACTATAAACTAGCCGCGCAGATGATCATCTGCGCCATTGCCAAAGTTGTTGATGCCTACAAAAGGGAGCTCAAGACTGAGGTTATCTTCCCCCCTCACAGTGCAATCACCTATGATCCACCCATCTTGAAGTTCGATTTGGATAACCGCACAGTGTCGCTGTGGTCAATAGGGGGCCGCCTAACTATCCCGTTCGTTTGCAGCAAACGCGCGATGGAGCTTCTGAATAGTCAGCAGCGGGCATCCTACTTATGCTGCGTCGATGAGAAGTTCTACCTGTTCGTATCATGCAGCGTAGACATGCCTGATCCACGCGACGTTGAGAGAGTGCTGGAAAGCGGTTGAGACCGAGAGAGGCAAGTATGCAGATGTGGAAGTAAGCAAGTGGCGTCAGTATATGACCGACTACCTGCTATGTACATACCGCCGATACAAAGTGAACAGCTCGATCCAGACCGGCTATCGAGCTGCCCACAACAACTGAATTCCGCCAATTCACGTCTAGGGTTCTTCACCCCGTCTGGCGAGGGATAGGGCAAGGCTGGTACTGCCGGCGCCCAGGTTCAGTGCGGCGATGGTGACTGCGAAGGTATCCAGTGAAGTAGTAAGTAGTCCTGAGCCTAGTACCAGCCCACCCATTGCTAACAGTACAGTACCAGAAGCTAAACCCCAACGTTTATTGTTCCATACACTAAGAGACATTTCCACTATTCCCCCACCAGTAACGCGAACTATGCATAATTATGACAACTCTCCTTGTCGAAGTATATGGGGTGATCACCTTATTTCGAGCCTACAGCCGGCACATGCAGAAACGCCGCCAATATTGAGGTAGAGTACCCGGATCAATTAAGTAAAGGTTCACCGAGCAAAGCACGCCTGCTGGTTTTGATCACACGTCTGCTGGTTTTGATCACACGCCTGCCGGTTTTGATCACATGCCTGCCGGTTTTGATCACGTGCCTGCTGGTTTTGATCACGCGCTCCTCAACCAATCATTCGGCTGCTGGGCATCGTTCCGCAAACCAGGTATACGAAATAAGCGCCGCGTTTCTGGTTTTTGCTGGTACAATGGCATGTTATGGATGGCTGATAGCTGTCACCATAGAGCATCCGGATAAACGCTGAAGCTAAGAAAGGACCCCTTTATGCCAATCCTGCTTCCCCACGCCCACATCCACTGCCTGGGCATCGGCGGCTTCGGGATCAACCCCATCGCCCGCGTGCTGCGCCAGATGGGGCACCCTGTCAGCGGCTGCGACATGATCGAGTCGCCGCTCATTGCCCCCCTGCGCGAGGCAGGCATCCCGGTCGAGATCGGCCACAACGCCGCGCATATTGCATCCTTCCAGCCTGATGTCCTGTTGATCTCATCGGCGGTCAGGACCGATAACCCCGAAATCATCGCTGCCCAAGCAAATGACATTCCCATTTACAAACGCGCCGACATCCTCGGCGCGCTGATGGAGGATCGCACCGGGATCGCTGTGGCCGGGACACATGGCAAGACCACGACTACATCCATGCTCGCTCACGTGCTGGTCGAATGCGGTCTCGACCCTACCTTTATCATCGGCGGCGTCTCCACCAATCTGGGCACCAATGCCCGCGCCGGGAAAGGCGAGGTATTCGTCATTGAGGCCGACGAATACGACCGCATGTTTATGGGGCTCAAGCCGCGCATTATCGTGCTGACCTCGCTGGAGATGGATCATCCCGATATGTTTGCCGATCTGGATGCGGTCCGCATGCTATTTGCCGAGTTCATCGATTTGCTGCCGGAAGACGGGCTGCTCATTGGCTGCAGCGATGCTCCGGAGGTGCGCAGCCTGATCGCCGAACGCAGTGAACAGCAAGGGCGCACGATGACCTATGGGCTCGGGGAGGCAGCCTGGCGCGCCGGCAGCCTCCGGCCCAATGCCAGCGGCGGCACCGATTTCTCCGTATCGCCGCCCGCAGGCAGGACAAACGATGGGGACAGGGAGCTGCAGGCATCGCTGCTCATGCCCGGCGATCACAACGTTCAGAACGCGCTGGCGGTGCTGGCCGTTGCAGCCGAGCTGGACGTCGACCTGGAGCAGGCCATCGACGCACTCGGTACTTTTACGGGGACGGGGAGGCGCTTCGAGGTAAAGGGTGAAGCGGGCGGCGTGACGGTCATCGATGATTATGCTCATCACCCCACCGCCATCCGGGTGACGCTCCAGGCGGCACGCTCACGCTACGGCACCCGACCGATCTGGGCAATATGGCAGCCTCACACCTATCGACGCACCAAAGCCCTGCTGGACGAGTTCGCCACCTGCTTTGCCGAGGCCCAGCACGTGATCGTCACCGATGTTTACCGCTCGCGGGATGCAGAGACCTTCGGGGTTGGGGTCGAGGACGTGCTGGCACGCATGACACACGCCGATGCTCAGCACATCGGTGCGCTGTCTGATGTGGTCGATTACCTGGCCGCGCACGTCCAGCCCGGCGACGTTGTGATCACCATGAGCGCCGGCGACGCAACCAGGATCGGGGATGATCTGCTGAAGGTGTTAAACGCGAAGACAAGCTAACAGCCCCTGGGCGCAGGAACAATTCCTGCGCCCAGGCAATCC
>JAFGMS010000289.1 GCA_016927375.1 Anaerolineae bacterium | reverse complement strand
TTGCCCTTTGAGGTCCTTTTTGAGCCTTTTTTTGGCGACTTACCCCAATTTCGCCCTTGTGGCCAACAGGTGTCGGGTGGCTAGATAAATGATTGATAACTGATTATCGACAGTTGAAAACTCATCGCTCCAAGCACATAGATCAAAGACGTGATCATTGAGTGATTATACAAAACGGAGGCACACGTGACCGCTGTACCCGGCATGTATGGCAACATCAAACTTATCGCCGGCACTTCCTGCCCAGACCTTGCCCAAGAGATATCCGCTTATCTGACGGCAACCTGCGGCGTTCCAGTTCCTCTAGCCGAGCGCTCTATCTTCAAATTCCCCAACGACAATACATACGTCCGCCTGAACGAAAGTGTCCGCGGGCAGGATGTCTACATTATCCAGACCATCAACCGCCCGGTCAACGATAACTTCATGGAATTGCTGATAACGCTGGATGCTGTGCAGCGCGACTCGGCAGGGCGTATCACGGCGGTGATTCCCCACATGGCTTACGACCGCAGCGACCGGAAAGATCAGCCACGCACGCCGATCACCGGACGCCTGGTCGCCGATCTGATCCAGGTAGCCGGGGCCGACCGCTACATGACTCTCGATCTGCACGCAGGGCAGATCCAGGGGTTCTTCAGCATCCCTGGTGACGTCCTGACTGTCTATTCTCATATCCTCAAGGATTACATCGCCGGCCTGCAAATCCCCAATCTGATGGTCGTCACGGTCGATCTGGGTTTCGCCAAAGGCGGCCGTGACTGGGCACGGGGCCTGGGAGTGCCTCTAGCTTTTGTTGAGAAAATGCGCAAAGATACCAATAGCAAGGTTCTCAGTCTGATAGGTGATGTCAGTGGGCACAATGTCTTGCTGGTAGATGACGAGGTGGATACAGCCGGTTCGATGGTGAACGCCGTCGAGCTTCTCGATCAAAAGGGTGCAAAGGACATCATTATTGCCTTTACCCATCCCGTATTCTCACCGCCCGCCCTGGAGCGGCTGGCCGCGCTTCAGGATCGCGTTGGCCAGATTGTCTTTACCAACACGATCCCTGTTGCCCCAGAGGATCTGCTCCCGAATATGAAGGTCCTTTCGGTGGCGCCGCTGCTGGGTGAGGTCATACATCGAGCCCACACGGGTAGTTCGGTTGGCGAGATGTTCAACGAATAGAGAGGCACCAATTAGACAAGAAACCCGGTTTTTCGTGAACAATCTGCTGGCCTTGATATGTTTCAGGACATCTTGAGTGCCTGGTCGTATAAGACAAAAAAACCGGATTTCTCCAGTACAGGAGGAAGACGATATGAAAAAGCGCTACAAGACTCTACGTTTGTGCAGCACGATTTTCAAGGTCATTGGCGGCATTGTGGCCATCCTGACGTTGCTGATGATTCTCGGGATCTGCATCTGGTCAACGGTCGGTGGGCGAGATTTCTCCCGACTTGGAGAGCTGGGCCCTGATCCGGTAAGAATGAGGGTCCTGGGCCATATGGCTGGCCGCGTGATCTTCGCGCTGATGGGATTCCTGTACGGCGGCACGATCGCGACGCTCCTGTTCGCCCTGGGCGAAGGAATCAACCTCCTCCTAGGAATAGAAGAGAACTCGCAGACGATGGTCGAGCTGCTCAGAGGCCAAGCCGGCAGCAGCCAGGCCTCTCAGGAGATTGAAGATACCAGCAGCTCAGCCTAAAGTCCTGAATGCATTGCGCAGCATTTGTTACTCGTTGCTATCTTCAAAGGATAACACATGAAACTCATAACATTTATCAGCATCCTTCAATGGATCATCATAGGTGGTGTTGCCGGTTACGTTTCCAGTTTGCTGCTAAAAGCTGAACGCCAGGGCTGCCTGATCAAAATCATCATCGGGATCGCCGGGGCTTTCATCGGCGGCTTTATGATGAATATGCTTTTTCCTCCTCCGCAGCCAGGACAACTGGGCGGAATAACGGGTATAGGCTTTGTAGACTCCATCATCAACGCCACAGTCGGTGCTGTGATCCTATTGATCATTCTGGAGATCATCCTGCCCGGCAAACAGCTCGGCGTCGATGACGGGAGTAAAAGGAGCCGACGCCGGCGCTAAAAAATAGGGCAGCCTGGCAGGCTGCCCTGCTATACGTGTGCTTCCATGTCAGCGCGGTCGACAAACTGCCTGAGTGCGCCATTGATGATAGTCCATAAGCCGGTGGCGAACCGGTCGATGAAGGCGCGGTCGTGCGTCGTGATCAGCATGGTGCCGGGGAAAGTTGCCAGCGCCTCACCAAGCCGCTCGCGCGACATGATGTCCAGATGGTTGAGCGGCTCATCGAGCACCAGGCAGTTGGATCCGCCCAAAACCAGCTTCGCCAGCAGCAGCCGCGACCGCTCGCCATAACTCAACGCCCCGACCGGGGTAAAGACCTCATCTCCCGCGAATAGAAACAGATGCAAGAAGTTCCTGGCCTCTGTTTCATTGATGGCTGAAACGCTTTGCACCAGGCCCAATGGCGTCAGGTTCGGGTCAAGCGTCTCCTGCTCTTGCGGCATGTAGCCAACATGAATGTTAGCCCCGATCTTCACCTCCCCTTCTGCCAGATCGATGTGCCCAACAACAGCCTTGAGCAGAGTTGATTTGCCGCATCCATTCGGTCCGACCAGCACGATCCGCTCGCCGTGCTGCACCATCAAATCCGCCCCCCGGAAAAGCCATCGACAGCCATCATAACTGTGCCCCGCGTTGCACAGGACGATCACCTCCTGCCCGCCACGCGGTGTATGGCCAAAATCAAGCTTGATATTCCACCCGGTGATGGGCTTATCAACCCGATCCTCCGACTCGATATAGCGCTGCAAGCGTGCAGACTGGGCCGTCGCCTTCTGCATGACCATCTTCGACTTGCGCCGCTGGAAGTCATCCTTCGATATGTTCTGGTAGCGGTCAGCACGCGCCGAGACCTTCCGGATCGATTCTTCCAGCTGGTGGACTTTCTCCTGCTGGTCCTGCCACTGCGCCCACTGCTTTTCAAGTGCCTTGTCGCGAGCCTCGGCGTAATCAATGTAGCCGCCGGAATAAACCGCAGCCGTATGTGTCTTTTCATCGATGGCGACGACGCCCGACACGCAGCGATCCAGCAGCGTCCGGTCGTGGCTGACAAGCAGCACAGCCCCCCTGTGGCTCAGCAGAAATTCCTCCAGCCACTCAATCGCTTTGATGTCGAGATGGTTGGTCGGCTCATCCAGGAGCAGGATGTCCGGTTCGGCAGCAAGCAAGCGGGCCAGCCCCAGGCGTGTCTTCTGACCGCCGCTCAAGCTCCCCACTGATTGGCCGGTATCGAGATCGCCCAGGCCAAGATGAGCCAATGTCTGCTCGCAGCGATGTTCGAGCACATAGCCGCCCAACGCTTCGAAACGTTCAAGCGCTTCATCATATTGGGACAGGATCGCTGGCAGCGCCTCGCTGCCGGCATCGCTCATCGCTATCTCCAACCGCTCAAGGTCCTGCCGAGCAGGCTGGTAGCCCGCAATCCCGGAGCGCATCGCCTCATCGATGGTCTGTTCAGATGAGAGCTCCAACCCTTGAGGTAGATAACCTATCACCAGGTCGCTTCCCAGACTGACGGTGCCGGCATCGGCCTGTTCCAGACCGGTGATGATGCGCAGCAGTGTGGTCTTGCCGCAGCCGTTCGGCCCAATCAGCGCCAACCGTTCACCCTTGTTGAGAACAAACGTCACATCCTCAAGCACCGTCTGTATGCCATACGATTTCGATATGTGACTTACCTGTAACATTGTACTTTCCTTAAAAGCAGTAACGAGCAACGAGTCATGAGCAGCGAGTTGGCAATTGCGGGAGATTGCGCTCCGCTGAAAACAGTCTCAAGTGCCGGGTCAAAAACTCTGGTGTGAACTGACATTATTGTCATCTTCCTTTTCCTGAACAAAAGCAAAAAGACCTGCCCTTGTTGCACATCGGATAGGTGTGCAAGGCAGATCAAGCAATACCCGCGCGACAGTCTCGCCGCGCAGCTGAATCATTCAGATGGAATCAAATTCACCAGGAAGGGAAAATCAGCGTTAGCAAAAGAGATGTCGCAGGGTTATGAATGGATGCTGTCAGTCATGAAGAAAGACCTCTATAGTTATTTATACATCCGGAGTTTAGCGCGATTCTGCAAGACAGGCAAAAGCCGGCTGATGGCTGATGGCTGATGGCTGATGGCTGATGGCTGATGGCTGATGGCTGATGGCTGATGGCTGATGGCTGATGGCTGATGGC
>JAFGMS010000288.1 GCA_016927375.1 Anaerolineae bacterium | reverse complement strand
TCGCGAACTGCGTGTCATTCCCGCGAAAGCGGGAATGACAGTAGCCGTAGCGAAAAGGATGATATTGGGCTTAAGTTGACACCTATGGTGTACAAACATGTTGTGCACTCCTTTTACGACAGCTATAATTTGCCCAATCCAGTACCAGGCACTAGTGTCTCGCGGCATAAATAAACCTATAGTGATGTGACCACGAAACATTTAGGCAAATGGGCGTTAAAGATACTCCACAAACTTACCTACACCCAACTGCACTGGACATCCTGATAGGAAAGAATAATGCTACGAAATCTCTATACTAATAAATCTGTCCAATCCATTCTGCCAATCTTGCTCGGAGGCGGCATTGTCCTCCTAGGGTGTCTATTCATTGGTGGAGCTCTTTATTTCGCACTTGCTACGCCACAAAATAACGCCTCCGAAACGCCTGCTGCTGCCATTTCAGAATCTACCCGCAGCAGCACCTTTCCAACAGCAACTATGCCGCCCAGCGCTACACCTACCCCAACAGTTACATCGACGCCTGCGCCCACGCAGACTCCCACCCCAACCAATACATCAGTGCCACCAACCAGTCCGCCAGCAACCAAAGTTCCACCCACAGCCGTACCTACCGAAACGGAGATCCCCCCCACTACGGCACCTCCTGGTTCCCAACATGGTATACAACTTCTCTATCTCCAAACAAGCGCTTCTTTCTATGCCAAAACCGAACCTGTTAAATACGAGTATGTCATCAAAAACGTGACTTCTGGCAAGGTAGGCTTTGGTTTTTTGGGTGCCAATTTAGTTGATAACGCGGGGAATGTCCTATTATTCAAACTATCTTGGGAAGGCAATAATGCCGCCACAAAATGGATAATGAATCCCACTAACGAGATCCTGATAAAGGAAACGATCACTGGACCTTCAAACGCTGGCACATACTACATACACGCGGTCATCTGTTACAGTTTCCCGGGAGAGTGTAATACCCCCGGCGCCGGCGAATGGGAGACGCTCGGAATCGTGTCATTTACGATAAATTGATGGGCAATACACATATCACCTTTCATCGTACAAAGCATATTCAGAAAAACACTGTGTTCATGCTGGGTGGATTTTGAGAGAGGCCTTATCTAAAACATCTCCCCACAGTAATGCATCTCTCGAGTGTTTCAAGGAGGAGTCTGGTTATGACAAAACTGATCGGAAAGTTGGTAGGGTTCGCAATCTTTGCCTGTCTTTTCGTCAGCGCCATTGCAGGCATATTGGCCATCAGCACCGGCCTGATCGACTTGCAAAGGATCTTTCCTGGCCTGCCCGAACCGCCCCAAATCGAAACAGGCGGCCTTCCGGTACCGGAAGGCGTTTCCTTTCCTGAGCTGCCAGGTATCACCGTGCCCCAGAATATCCGCCCAGGCGAGGGTATTCCTCTGGGCGAAGCGGTGCAGCCGCGCCCCTTGCTTGCCAGCGTTCCCGCTCCTCAGCAGCTTTCCTCTGAGCCGGAGGTCATCGGCACCAATGTTTTCCTCGCCATCCTCATGGCTTTGATCTTCGGAGGGACATCGACGATTCTGGGTAACATGCTCCGCGATGAAGAGCAGCGCATCCAGACCTGGCTGCGCGCGTTGGGCATCCAGAAGCTGTTCGGCTGGGTCGGGAAGGCCTTTCAATGGACCCTCGGAGGCGCCGTCAGCCAGGGATGCCTGACCATACCGCTGGTGATCGTTATCTTTGCGTTTTACGGGATCATCTTCGCCGCTCTGGAAGAAGGAACGTCGATATTCAGCCGGCAGGGCGCTTTTCTGGCAGTGACAATGGCCATAACGGCAGGCCTGGTGAGCTTCAGCGGCGACATTGCGCGGCGCATCATGGGGCGGATATGGCGAACAAAGTCGCGCTTCAACATCTATCCTGTAAACCTGACGGTCGCCATTGGGACAGTCATCTTCTCCCGTCTCTTGCTTCTGACACCGGGTATTGCCTTTGGGACACCCGGTGGCGCCGATGTCGACATGCCTGGCGATAAGGAGCCCCAGCGCGAGGCGATCCTGGCCCTGGTCACGCTGGCTGTCTTGGTGGTAATCGGTGGGGCGGGCTGGGCCCTCAGCGGGTTCATCTTGTCGCTGCTTGGAGCGCCCATAGAGGAGCGCCTGATAAATATCGTGGCCGGGGTCGTCCAACCTATGCAAGATATCAGCCTGGCACTTTCCCTGGTGGCCATCGAGACAATCTTCTTCGAATCGGTACCGCTGGCTTACAGCGGCGGCAAATCGATCCTCCAGTGGAATAAGGTCATCTGGGCAATTGTCTTCATCCCTGTCGCCTTCCTGTTCAACCATACTTTACTAAACCCACAAAGCGGTTTCCTTGATTCCTTCCTGGTATCTAATGTACGCTTCATGTGGTTCTTCCTGATCGTGATGGTAGGGATTACGGTAGGACTGTGGTTTTACTTCAATGTCGTCGATGACGCCCTGCAAGAGTTCGTTGGTATCAAGCCGCGGCGGAGCACACCCCCTCCCCCGCCACCACCACCTGCTTACGATAATTGGGGACAGGGTGGCTATCAAAGATAGTGATGAGTCTTGAGCGATGAGGCATGAGTCTATCGTCACAAGTTACAGGTCGAAGATCAAAAGGCGTAAGTTGTCAGCTATATAAGCCGATTGCTGACTGTTGATCGCTTATTATTTGGGAGTGTATGTGAGGAATATTAACAAAAGTAACAGATACTTTATCGTAAGCAAACAACTCGATCGCCGCCGGTTTCTTCATCTGCTCATTCTATCTGGTGCAGTTGCCGGCTGCCGGCGCCTGACTCCAAACACGCCGAGTGCCCCCCCAACGGCATCGCCAGGGAGCACGCTGGCACTCGATCTGCTTTACGCTCTAGAGAATGCCGCTGTCGATTACAGTCCACATCCGCGCGGCTGCGATGTCACCAGCATTCGCGGCTCGGTGCTTGACGCCGATGGCAGCCCGGTTGCCGGGGTTCTCGTGCATGTGTGGGCCGACGATGTCAACCAGGCCATCAGGTTGAGCACCGATGCAGGTGGGTATTATTCCTGTGATGTGGCTTCGTCAACCAACAACGACACCTACCATGTCCAGCTCACCGATCAGACCGCCACCACCTTATTCAGCGATGTGATTGTAGTACAGGCTGTGGCAAGCTGCGACCTGAACCTGATGACGGTCAACTTCGTAGCCACGCAGTGATATACGAGAGTGCTCTGCAAGTGAAGCAAAGGCAGTTCACGCCTTCGCTATCTTCTTGACCTCATCCAGGAAACGCGCGATCTCCTCATGGGTGTTGTAATGCGCCGCTCCAACGCGCACCATCCCACCATGCTCCTCGCGGCCCAGTGACTGCATGACCTCCAGCGCGTAGTAGTTGCCGTCCCATACGTAGATCCCGGCCTCACCTAACTCTGTAGCGACCTGGAGTGGTGTTTGACCTTCGATGTTGAACACGACCGTCGGTGTGCGTGCTTCCAGATGCTCGGTGCCGGTGATGCCTGCCATCGTCACCTCGTCGATCTCCTCCAGTCCATCGAGCAACTGCTTGCTGAGCGTACGCTCGTAGTTTTGGGTGGCTAACAAGGCCGCCTTGAGCGCTCGCCTGCGCCCTGTGTAACCCTCGACCTGCTCCGCGAATGGCCCACCGAGCTCCTCCCCCACCCAGGCCAGGTAATCGACTGCTGCCGTGACCCCGGCCAGGCCCTCGTGGTTCTGTGTGCCGGTCTCCCAGCGCTCCGGGATGGCATCAGGCGCCGGACGCACTTTGTAAGCAGGCAGATTCTCCAAATGCTCCTCTTTGGCGTACAGCACCCCAACATGCGGGCCAAAAAACTTATAGGCTGAGCAGACCAAAAAGTCGCAGTTGAGCGCCTGTACATCGATGGGCCCATGCGGGGCATAGTGAACGGCATCAATATAGGCCAACGCACCAGCCATGTGGGCCATCTCGACCACCTTTGCCGCATCGTTGATCGTCCCCAGCGCGTTCGATGCGTAGGTGCAGGCCACCAGCTTCGTTTTGGGGTCAATCACATCAGCCATCTGCTGCATATTCAGACGGCCGCTCTCGGTATCCCAATCGACCCACCGCACCTTGAGAGCATGATCGCGTGCCATAAGCAGCCAGGGCGAGACGTTGGCGTCATGATCCATGCGGGTGAGGATAATCTCATCACCCGCACCCAGCGTCAGGCCAATCGAGCGGCTACAGCCTAAATTTCGCACCTTAAAAACCGAACAGACAAAGAGTTTGAGGGTTTCAAGAGGGGAAGCTCTCACACAAAGTAGCTTG
>JAFGMS010000287.1 GCA_016927375.1 Anaerolineae bacterium | reverse complement strand
TCGCGAACTGCGTGTCATTCCCGCTTTCGCGGGAATGACAGTAGCCGTAGCGAAAAGGATGATATTGGGCTTAAGTTGACACCTATGGTGGCTACTTCTCCAGGGGGAGCGGTATGCCAGCCACACAATCCGTTAGAACCAGAATTCGTAAAGTGGGATGGGAGCTGTCAAAACGTCCAGTGGGAAAGCTTGATTAGCAATCGAACCCTGACTACTCCTGCAAGTGGCAGCTCGGTGACGAACGTATAACTGGGATGTGCCCCGCAAAGCACGGCTTGCTGTTGTCAGAAGCCGGGGTTAGCCCGGCTCCATTGATCAGGTAGCTTCTCTCTAATGCTGTTCAGAATAGGTACCAAAACTGGCTTGTATTCCAGATTTGAAGTCAAGCCCGATCACGCGAGAGGATGGGGCCCCTTAGGGATGAGCAGGACCTGGTCGGACAGCGTACAGTGGAGGCCCGCCCCGGTTTTGGCATTGCTGCCAAATGCTTGGATGCTTGACAGAGACGAAAACCTCATCTAGAATAGTTCTGTGCGCAACAATTCCTCCTGCAATTGTTTCGCAAGGAAACATTAACGCGTGCTGAGGGAGCAACTATCTTGACAATCGCAAAACAGCAGTACCGAATGCTGCACGATATCTATGTACTCCTTGATGATGGCGACCACCGCGTTCTGGCTGCCTTTGATCTCACTCCCTCTCAGTACGCAGTACTTCTTCTTCTGGACATCCACGAGGGCAGCCGTCTCACTACTGTAAGCGATCGTCTTTTGTTAGCACGCAGCACCATTACACGCATCGTTGATCAGCTGGAAAAAGCAGGCCTCGTGCGGCGCAACTCCGACCCCAATGATCGCCGCGCTCAGCGTGTGAGCCTCACGGAAAAAGGAGAAGCCCGGCGCAAGGCTGCCCAGGAAGCACACGATCAATCTGTAGAACGCCGGCTTTCCACACTCGAGTCCGCAGAGCACGAGCAGTTGTGCGATCTGCTAGCCAAGCTGCGACAGTCGCTTAGAGATCAACTGGAAACCAACACTCGTTAACCTGTTTGCTCCATCAAGTTAGTGGTTGGGAGTGGGGTTTATGGGCCAGGGAAAAGTACGAATCTTCTAAAAACATATAAACGAAGAAGGACATTCCTTTCGTAGCAGGTTAAGGAGGTGATGCACCGAGAGAATCGATTGTGCGTACGCACTGATGTTCGCTGCAGGCTTATTTTGTGATCGACGTGGCAACCTCTGCCACATGATCCGACCTCACACACAGGAGGAAGAGGATGAAATACCATCAATGGTTACTATTGGTTCTAGTGGTGCTTTTTACGGGATTGCTGCTTGGTGGGTGCACTGGTGCAGCAACTCCAACTACCGCGCCGCCTACTGAAGAGCCCAAAGGGGCCGACACGACTGAGGCTACCGAGAAAGCCCCAGAAACTGAGGAAGCTGTGGAGACAGAAGCCGCTGGGCCCAGTGGCAAGGTTTCTCTCTGGCATTCGTACCATACCGACGGAGCCGAAGAAGCTACTCTCGCTGAGCTGATCGAGAGTGCGAAGACCCAGTTCCCGAATATGGAAATCGAAGTCCTTCAGGTCCCCTTTGACCAGCTCTTCAACAAGTACCAGACCGAGGTCGCCGCTGGTGGCGGCCCAGATATGTTCGTGGCACCGAATGACGACCTGGGTAACTGGGTGCGCGGCGCCTTTGTTGAGAATCTTGATAGCTATGTGACTGCCGACGACCTGGCGGGTGTAACCGCAACCGGTGTCGATGGTATGAAGGTCGATGGCTCGCTCTACGGTATTCCCGAGTCGGCCAAAGCCGTTGCTTTGTACTACAACAAGTCCCTCGTTGAGACACCGCCAACCACAGCCGATGAACTGCTGCAACAGGTCAAAGATGGCGCTCAGATGACCTTTATTCTCGGTGCCTATCACATGTACGGCTGGGCCGGCATATATGGTGGTAAGCTGTTAGATGAGAACGGCGTCTGTATCGCCGACCAGGGCGGTTGGGTTGAGGGTCTCCAGTTCTTGCTGGATCTGAAGGAGGCTGGCGCGGTCTTCGCGAGTGACGAAACGACAGTTGAAACACCTTTCCGTAATGGTGAGACAGCCTTCTACGTCAACGGTCCCTGGATACTGGCTGACTACAAGGAGGACTTGGGTAACGACCTGGGTGTTGCCGTGATTGATGGTTTCCTACCGCTGAATGGTATTGATGGCTACCACATCAACCCCAACAGCCAAAATAAGGAGGCGGCCGTCGCTCTGGCGTTGTTCTTGACCTCATGCGACCAGGCTCAGGCCTACACCGACAAGGCCGGGCACGTTCCGATCCGGGATACGGTGGTGGTCGACGATCCGCTGGTGGCAGCCTTTGCTGATGCTTCTGCCAAGGGCTTCCCACGCCCACAGAGTGAGGAGTTTGCAAATTACTGGGTACCTTTTGGTGACATGTTCACCAAGGTAATCGAGGGTGTTATGACACCTGAAGAGGCCGTCGCAGAAGCCTGCGCCGCGATGAACACTGCCAATGAAAAATAGTTTGGATTAACCTCGTGTCAGAAATGAGAGCACCGGATATTCCGGTGCTCTCTTCTCACAGCAGTTGGGTGATCGCCAGTATCTCCATGTGTTCCCACAAGGATCGTCATGGTACTACCATGGAAGTCTGGGTAATAAGTTTCAGCGCAGAGTCCGGGTTGGTGACATGCCTTAACCGCAACAGGTGCCATCCTTTTTGGGATTGCTTCATAATGCAGTAAGAGTTGTGTGGTAAGGATGCGCTAGCAGAAGTAGAGGAAGTTCACTATGAGCACGACAACGAAAACTCTCAGAGGGACTGGTTACGGCTCTCAGTCCAAGACCTCGCAGATTGGGCAGACACGAACCATCATATTGTACCTGCTGCCTGCGTTTCTGGTGATGTCTATCATCACTTTCTATCCGCTGTTCTATCAGCTCTGGATGTCCACTACCGATTTTGGTGTTGCCAACTTGCGGCAGACAGCACCACCGCCTGACAGTGTCGGTCTGGAGAACTACATCGACATTTTCACAGGTGGGCTGGCCGCCAAGGTCCCCAAGTTCGATTTTGTGTATCTGATCGGCTTCAATTTGTGGTGGACCTTTTCAAACGTGGTCATCCATGTTGCCCTGGGGGTGGCAATTGCGCTGCTGGTGAACCAGAAAGGGTTGTGGTTCAAGAGTGTTTACCGGGCGATCTATGTCCTCCCCATTATTTTGCCTACGCTGGTGGTAGCAACCGTATGGCGTAATATGTTCGACCCGGCCTCCGGGGCACTCAACCTGGGGCTGGCCCAAATCGGCTCCCTGTTCAATATTCCGCCCGAGACATTCGCCATCCGGTGGTTTGATCAGATCGACCGCCCGATTGCGTGGCTGCCACTTCCGCTCTCGTATTTTGCCCTGCTGATCACCAACGTCTGGCTCGGCTGGCCCTTTATGACTATCGTGGCAACGGCAGCGCTACAGAGCATCCCTGGGGATCTGTATGAGGCAGCAAAGATAGATGGGGCTAACAGCCCGCAGCAATTCTGGAACATCACCCTTCCCATGCTCCGCCCCGCCATGGTCCCGGCTACAGTTTATGGGATTATTACAACTTTCAACCTGTTCAACCTGATCTATTTCACTTCACGTGGGGGGCCGCTCCGCCAGACTGAAATAATGGTTTCGACAGCCTATCGACTTGTCAACGAGCAACGTCTGTATGGCGTGGCAGCGGCATTCTGTGTGATGATTTTCTTCATTCTGCTCGGGCTGACACTGCTAACGAACCGGATAACACGCGCAACGGAGAGTTACGATGCATGACGAGAAGAGACTTCCATTGGGTAAACAACTGTTATATCAGCTGCTCTGCCTGCTGATTGCAGCCATCGTCCTGTACCCGATTCTGTGGGTTGTCGCCATTTCATTCGACGCACGGGACATTCAGCGCCCCACTGAGCTGATTCCACCTGAGTTCTCACTGCAGGCATACCAACGGGTTCTAACACAGCCCACAAGTAACCCGGTCAGTTTTCTGACGTTAGCCAAGAACTCGCTTCTGCTGGCAAGTGGTGTGGCCCTCTTTTCGGTGTTGATCGGCGTGAGTGCCGCCTACATCTTCTCGCGGTTCGACTTCAGGCTGCGCAAGGTGCTGATGGTTGCCGTCTTGGGTGTATTGATGATGCCCTCCATTGCTACCATTGCTCCCCTCTTCGTCTTGCTCAACAAGATCAGCTTCAACACAGGAGAGATCCAGTTCAATCTCCGCAATTCGCTGCTTGGTGTCGGTATGGCCATGATATCCGGTGCACTACCATTCGCCATCTGGAACCTCAAAGGCTATCTGGACACAATCCCGAAGGATTTGGCCGAGGCCGCCATGATCGATGGGGCGAGTTTCAATCAGGTTTTCATCCGGATCATTCTGCCACTGGCACGCCCAGCTTTGGCGGTCACCTTCTTCCTGGGATTTCTGACCGGTTGGACAGAGTTTGCCATTTCGTGGCAGTTCTTGACTAACCCACAAGATTTCACACTGTCGATGGCCCTCTGGAACATGACTGGGCAGTACTCGGGCGATACGCCCTGGTCGGCCTTTGCCGCCATGGCACTGATGCTCTCGCTGCCGGTGGCCCTGGTTTACCTGGCCTTCCAGAGGCAAATCGTGAGCGGTTTGACCATGGGTAGCGTGAAATAATTGGTACCTGCTGAGTAGGTGGGCGGGATGCAATCTACCATCTACTCAGGCTGGCATTAAGGCATTGCAGCCTTATGCTCGGCTCCCCTTCAACCATCGGCGAGCCGAGCTTCTTATGTCACTTTGTCTACTGGAATCTAAGCATGGAAGAATTCATCTTTGGAACGCTGGCAACCGATGAACTGCGCATGTTCTACCACCAGGTAGAGCGACAGGGCCTGCATCACCTGCACCGCACCCGCCCTGCCGATCCTGCCCCAGATGAGCCCATCGTGGTGATCGCAGTCGCGGGGCCTGACCTGACTGCCGAGCATGTTGCTTGCTACTATACAACTGATGGCTCACAGCCGTCCGGCTCTCGGGGCATTGCAGATAATGGTAGTGTACTCCTGCTCTCCCAGGTCGATACCCTGTGGAACACCCTTTTGTGGGGTTATCTCGCCGTCTGGGAGGGAACACTGCCGCCACAGCCGGAAGGGACGGTCATTCGCTACCGGATCGGTGCGTGGGCCGAAGGGCAACCGGAGACTTTCGCCGATTGGCCAGACATCATAGCCTCAACCGAGGCGGCAGCTGAGGCGTTCTTTCGTAACCGACCCACGGACAACCTAGCTAGCGGAGACCCCTTCGAAGGTACAACGTTCGTCTGCCATGTTGACCGGCTCGGGCCGCCCGCCTGGTCACGGGAAGCGATTATCTACCACGTTTTCGTCGATCGTTTTTACCCTGGAGATGGGCGTGACTGGTACCAGACTTCCGATGTACGTGATTTTATGGGCGGGACGTTGTGGGGAGTGCTTGATAAGATTGAATACATCGCATCGCTGGGGATCAACTGTCTATGGCTCAGCCCTGTTTTCCCGAGTCCTTCCCCGCACGGCTACGATGCCACCGACCTCACCTGTGTCGATGAGCGGCTGGGTGGCGACGAGGCACTGCGCACGCTGATCGGTGAGGCGCATGCACGGGGCATCCGTGTGCTGCTGGACTTGGTCTGCAATCACGTCTCCAGCCAACACCCCATTTTCATCGATGCTCAGGCCAACCCTGCCAGTCCATACCGTTCGTGGTTCCTATTCAACGATTCAGAGACCGGGTACAGGACATTCTTCGGCACGCCTACTATGCCCCAGATCAATACAGCCAACGATGGCGCACGCCGCTGGCTGCTCGATGCTGCCCGCTATTGGCTGCGCGAATTTGATGCCGACGGCTACCGGCTCGATCACGCCCAGGGGCCAGGCCTGGATTTCTGGGCGGATTTTTGGGCCGCCTGCAAAGATGCTCAACCGGAAAGCCTTTGCTTTGGCGAGGTGGTGGACAAAGCATCAATGGTGCGACATTACGTCGGGCGGCTGGATGGCTGTCTCGATTTCATGACCAGCGATGCACTGCGCAGCACCTACGGGCGCCACACCTGGAATGAGGCCGACTTCGAGCGCTTCTTCGAGCGTCATCGCAGCTTCTTTCCCGAGACGTTCATCATGCCGACATTCCTCGATAACCATGACCTGGATCGGTTCCTGTTTATTGCAGAGGGCAACAAGGAGCGGCTGAAGCGAGCCATGGAGCGGCAGATGCAGCTGCCTAACCCGCCCATTATTTACTACGGGACAGAAGCCGGTTTGAGCCAGGACGAGGGCACGGATGGTCCACTTGGTCTTCAAGCCAGCCGGAAGTCAATGCTTTGGGGCGACGCACAAGACCGGGAGCTAATCGAGTTCTACCAGGCGCAGATCCTGGCACGCCGCGATAGGATAAACCTAACCACTCAGCTACCTGGCGTTCTTCACTGCAGCCATAAGTGATGCATAAATAGGTAAATATGTAAAACATCATACCCATTCACCCGCTGATGAGCAGCTTCCTGATGCCAGAGTTGTGCCAGACACAGCTGTTTCCGGCCATTCTGCTGTATTGCTTGTCCCTTCTCGCGGCCGGACTAACTAACAACGCCTTTTGTTTTTGCTGAATGCTGACAACTGATAGCTGACCAACTGA
>JAFGMS010000029.1 GCA_016927375.1 Anaerolineae bacterium | reverse complement strand
GCCTCCTCACCCACTCCTGGGAGGCCTATTATCCCTACTTCCCTTGCTGTGGCAAAGCATGGTAAAAATGAGCGATTACACCCTATTCAAATCCTCCTTCCCTTGTCCCCCATTTATGTCATAGACTGTCATAAACACCCTGTATCTTTAGGTTGAGTGCTGGAGGAAAACATGTCTAACACCGCCACTCGATTAATCACCCTGATCATGCTCTTACAGCGACAGCCCAACCAGAAGGCCGCCGATCTGGCAGATGAGCTGGGGGTCTCGGTCCGTACGCTACATCGCTACTTTGAGATGCTCGATGAGATGGGCATTCCCATCTATGCCGAGCGCGGGCCTTACGGCGGCTTCTCGTTGGTGCGTGGTTATAAGATGCCCCCCTTGGTGCTTACACCAGAGGAGGCAGTGGTGGTCGCGCTGGGCACCGGGATGGTCGAGGAACTGTGGGGCCGGTTGTATCGGGAGCCTGTACATGGGGCGCTGGCCAAGCTGGAGAATCTGCTGCCCGACGAGCAGCGCCGGGAGGTGGCCTGGGCCCGCCGGTCATTGATTGCCACGGGGATGCATCAAAGCAACCTAGATGCCCTGGCACCGGTGCTTGAGAAGCTGCGCCGGGCCGTGCGGGAGCATCGCCGGATCGACATGACTTATCGAGGCGCCAGCAGCCCACACCCGTCGCAGCGTGAGATCGACCCTTATGCTCTGGTGCATCGATGGGGCTGGTGGTATGCCATAGCTTACTGCCATCTGCGCCAGGCCATGCGCACATTTCGCATCGACCGCATCGATGCGCTGGCACTGACCGACCAGATCTTTCAACTTCCGGACGACTTTGACATCCAGACCTACCTGGCGCAGGAGTTGGAAGCGCAGCCCCAAATACAGGTGCGGATGCAGTTCGCTCCCGAGGGCGCGCACATCGCTTTGCACAACCGGGCCTATTGGGATGCACTGAAAGAACAGCCTGACGGCTCTGTCGTAGTCACGATGAGCACCCTCGATCTGTACTGGGCAGCCAGCAGCGCCCTGGCCTATGGCCCATCAGTGACAGTGTTGGAGCCCGAGGAACTGCGGCGCATGGTGGCCGAATGGGCCCAGGCCATCGCCAAGCAGTATGGCTGATGGCTTATAGCTTATAGCTGATGGCTCGTTCGCCGCGCTCACTTTATAGCTGTTTGCAGACTTGCTAATAGAACACGGAAGGAAAATCGACATGGAAAAGCTGGAACTGAAGAAAATGTACAAATCTCTCTATATGCCCTCGGCCAAGAAGGTCGAAGTGGTGGATGTGCCCGCACTCAACTTCGTGATGATTGACGGCGCCATCGAGCCGGGCCAGGAGCCGGGCACCTCGCCGCTCTTCGAGGAGAACATGCAGGCGCTTTACGGAATAGCCTACACGCTCAAGTTCATGTTCAAGCAGCGCCAGAAGAATCCGGTTGATTACCCCGTGATGGCCATGGAGGGGCTGTGGTGGGTAGATGGCGGCTTCTTCGATATCACCGTCAAGGACAATTGGTTCTATACTACGATGATCATGCAGCCCGATTTGGTCATTCAAGATGACTTCGACAAGGCGCTGCGGCAGTTGCGCAAGAAGAAAGGCGATCAGCCTGTCTTCGACCGCCTGCGCCTGGAGACCTGGGAAGAGGGACGCTGTGTCCAGATCATGCACATTGGGTCCTACGCCACCGAGCCGGCCACCATCGAGAAGATGAGCGCCTTCATGGAAGAAAACAACCTGCAAGACCTGGTCAGCCTCAGCGGCAAGCACCACGAGATCTACCTCGGCGACCCCCGCCGCGCCGCCCCAGAGAAGCTCAAGACCATCCTGCGCCACCCAGTCAAGGCATTGTCTGATTGACGATTGAAAAGCAAATCGTTGTGACGGTTGATCAACTATCGGTTCAACGTGGAATGGTAAGCAGATGTAGGTCGGACTAACAGTCCGACTGTGCCTCAACCTCGGAGACTGAGGCCCAAAACTGTCATTCCCGCGAAAGCGGGAATCTATTGGCCGCAGTCATCCGCAAGCTGAAAGGAAGTAGCACGATGCCAACAGGTAACCTCCTGATGGCTTTTTGCACACGACATTGACGGGGTACAGCCACAAATCGTTGATTTGAAACAGCCCATACAGATAGTCGGCATGGCTATCGATACGGATATGAGGAGCATCTACCGAGATGCGCCGTCAGTGGGAAAGCAGTTCCAGAAGCACAAGCAGAGCCATGAGATCCCAAACGAGAAGCATCCCTGGGCATTTGCCGCGGTGAGCAAGGATTTCGATAACGAAAGTGGCATGTTTACATACATCATAGGTGATGTAGTGACGAGCCTGGAAGAGATACCTGCAGGGCTGCTGTCGTTTGAGATACCCGCAATCAAGTACGCTGTCTTCCCTGTGCGGCCCAATAACAGGTTCGGCTGGGGGATAGCTATCGGGAATGCGAAAAGATATGTCTACGATGTCTGGTTGCCCAATTCCCAATACGAACCGGCAGGTATCATCGATGATTTTGAGTACCACGACGAGCGAAGCACGAGGAAGAACAACCCGGAGATCGACCTGTATGTGGCAATCAAAGATAAACACTAGCTCGAAGTGAATATTGGTGACTCATTTTCATTGTGACGTATGGATTCCCGCCTTCGCGGGAATGACAATATTGAACGAGGACTGTTGAGTCGACACTAGTGCTTATCTCTCAATCGTCAACCAGCAATCGTCAATAAGCCAATCCATAAGGAGTTGTTTATCATGTCTGTACTCACCCAACTTGCCTCTGCTCTAGACCGCCGTGACGATGTGCCCAACAAGGAGCTTGCCCGACGTCTGGCGGAAGCCCGTGATGTGACCGCCATTGCCGAGCTCGCCGCCAATCTTGGGAACGATGATTCTGCTGTTCAGAGCGATTGCATCAAAGTGCTTTACGAGATCGGCTACCTGGCCCCCGATCTGATCGCACCGCACGCTGCCGATTTCCTGCAACTGCTGCGCAGCGGGAGCAATCGCCTGGTGTGGGGCGGTATGACTGCGCTCTCCACCGTAGCCGCGCTGCGGGCCGATGAACTCTACCCGCATATGGACAAAATCCAAAGAGCGATAGAGAGAGGCTCTGTGATCACCGTCGATGCCGGTGTGAAGGTTTTGGCTGATATTGCGGCTGCCAACCCGGAATATAACCGTGCCATTATCCCATACCTGTTCGATCACCTGCGCACCTGCCGTCCAAAAGACGCACCTCAGCATGCCGAAAAGGTGCTGGCAGCCATCGATGCCACAAACAGCGCTGACTTCATCGCCATCATCGAGAAGCGTCTGAGCTATGCCGCCAATTCGCAGCAGGCTCGCCTCAGGCGCGTCATCAAGAAGGCTCATGAGAAGTGAGACGTGAAAGGTAAGACGTAAATAGGCAAATGAGTAGTCACGCACTTTGGCATATGAATTTGAACTGATCACTGTGAACTGTAAACTGTTTTCTCATCCCTCATGCCTCAAGCCTGTTTTCAAGGAGATTATCATGCCTCGCCCAACTAGCAAGACTGAATTGCTGGCCGACTGTCGGCAAGAGTTCGATGCCCTGGAGAAGTTTGTGGAGACCTTACCCGCTGCTCAGCTCACCGAGCCCGGTGCAATCGGAGACTGGTCGGTGAAGGATGTTTTGGCCCATCTATACGAGTGGCACCAGATGTTTTTCCGCTGGTATGAGACCAGTCTGCGCGGCGAGACGCCCGCCGTCCCCGCCGAGGGCTACAAGTGGAACGAGCTCCCGGCCCTTAACCAGGCCATCTATGAGCACTACCGCGATTATCTTCTGGATGATGTTGTGAGCAGCTTGCGGGCCTCGCATCAGAAGACGGTTGGACTGATCGAGGAGCTCGATGAAGAGATCCTCTTCAAACGGGGCCTGTATCCGTGGATGAACAAGAACTATCTGGCGGCTTATCTGGCTTCCAACACCGGCAGCCACTATCGCTGGGCGCGCACCGAGATGCGCAAGGCCCTGCGCAAGAAGGGTGCGATTTGACACCTGGCGACCTAAGCCCGACTTTGCACATACCCGGCTGAATGTTTACGAAGGATGACGCATGTTGGTGTACCAAAGCGCTGGGATATGTCTTCGCCAGTCCAAAAAGGATTCAAACCATAGATTTCAGTAGCATCCGAAAGCAACATGGCCAAGCCCGGTTTGGCGATCACAACCTCACCACTGAGAAGCGTAACAGCTCGATACGCGATCTGCGCCCCCTCTCCGCCTAGCGGAGAGGGGATATCGCCGACATCAGCTATCGGCCACTGTTTCAGGGGGTGAGGTTCAGTGCCTCTCACCTATCAACCACACTATTCTTGCGTGCTACCTAGATTACACAGATTAGTTTGTCTTTATCCGTGCAATCTGTGTAATTCATGGTTTGAGTTGAAATTGATGCTTGTGGCATCCCAACGCTTTGGCGCGCTAGCAATTATTTCATCTGTGCCGAGATCTGCTGAGCGGTTATGTCTTTCGCTGACTGCTGAAAGCTGAGTAATTGCCCCGCAAATAGCCAGTTATGCGGTACTGCCCTTTTTCATAT